>CAYIGX010000012.1:0-9101 GCA_964363095.1 uncultured Candidatus Saccharibacteria bacterium | reverse complement strand
TTCATCACATCCCTCCTCCAATGGCTTAGAAGAGTTAGAGTATGAAAATCAGGTCTGGGAGCGGAAAACTCTTGACAGAAAGGGCGTTTTGGAGTAAGCTAAAAATACATTGATATAGCCATTAGACACCGAACCAGCCTAGCTAGTCGGTAACAGAAGTGGCCCTGCGCGAAAACCGCAGGAAAGGATATGGTCATGGTTGCTAATACCGACAAAGGCCGCATGATATCGCTCTGCGGATCGGGAATTGATGTATTCGAACAACGGAGTGCCGATGAACAAACTGCTATTCTGAACGCTTTACAGCGATTCAAAGACGGTAGCAAAGTCGAGCTTCTCACTCCCAAATCTTCGGTATTGGGCCCACAGTTAACGGCAATGCTCGCCGAGCGCACTGGCCCATTCAATCCCAAGAAGTTTTTCAAAACCCGCCCGGGTTTGTATGTCGGGGACAGCTACACATCCCGAGTTCTATCGGAAGCCCAGACTCTTCCGGCTCGTCCAGGCATGACAATCTCGTATCGCCCTCTTGTCGGACCGGCCAACGATGCGAAAATCATCCAAGACCTCCCGCAAGGCCATATCTTCGCCAATGCCAGCGTTCTCTGCGACTGCATTGCTGGTATGATTGACCAGCAGAAGAATGCCGAGGAAGGTCCCCTCCTTAATAACGGCTCTGCCAATATTTTCCATTATTATGATAAAAATGGTGGGGTTTCCGCCGTCCGTGTCCGCTGGCTCTCCGGCGATCGGCGGTGGCGTGTGGGTGCCTTTGGGCTCGGTGACAGTCAGTGGAGTGCCGGTTCTCGCGTCTTCTCAGCAACTGCTGGTTCTTAATCCTTTTGGCAGTTGCCCTTAGCACTTTGTCTCTTTGTCCCTTGGACTCTTTGGTTTAATACCACAGAGCCCAAGGGATTTTTTTATTGCGTATGTTTAACTGTGATATTTTTTGATATCATTGATAATGAAATTCTTATATTGTCTTAGGTTACGGCTTAAGCAGAGAATCTTGAGTATATTGAACATCAGAGTTATTTAGGTCACGGCTTAAATAAGCGTATATTCAATACACTTTTTGAAAAAACAATTGCAGTTGATTGATAAAGGCAATACGGTGTTGGTGATCGAACACAATATGGATGTGATTAAAATGGTGGCCTGGTTAATTGATCTAGGCCCCGAAGGAGGTGACAAAGGCGGGGAAGTAGTGGCTATCGGCACCCCCGAAGATATAGCGAAAGTGAAAAAAAGCTACACTGGCCAATACCTCAAAAAAGTTCTCGGATAATAGCGGTCAGCTGGTTAGCGGGTCAGAAAATTCCCCTCCTGCCGGAGGAGGGGTGAGCGGTGCCATGTATCAAATGGTACATGGGGGAGGTGGCAATATTTATCTTTGCGACGCGACAAGTACATCAGGATGAAGCCCGTTCGGCATCGTTCTTGATTACTGCTGATTTCGTTGCAAGGATACACCACGGGGCGCTCTGCGCCCCCTTCTTTTGTTATCATGATAGTATTAGGAGATGAACAAATTGTTCAAACCAGATTTGGGTAAGATGCCGCATCAGCCGGGGTGCTATTTAATGTTAGATAAATCCGGCAAAGTGATTTATGTCGGTAAGGCCATCGATCTACGGAAGCGAGCGGCCTCTTATTGGAGTAAGGCAGAACAGCCCATTAAAACAAGCAAGTTGTTAGAAAAAGTGGCCAAACTTGATTTTATGGTGACCGATACGGAAGCGGAAGCCCTGATTTTAGAGAATCAGCTGATCAAGAAACATCTTCCGCCTTACAATATATTGTTGCGTGATGATAAAAGCTATCAGTACATCAAAATCGATCTTAACCAGCCCTATCCGGTAATTGAGGTAGTGCGAAATACACACGCGATTAAAAAAGAAGCGCGGGTGCGCTATTTCGGGCCTTATACCAGTGGGCTAGCGGTAAAATATGCATTGCAGTTAATTAATAAAATTTTTCCGCTGTGCGCCAACGCGGCAGTTTTAAATAAAGCGACCAAATCCAAACCCTGCTTAAATTGGCATCTTGGCAAATGTTTGGGGGTGTGTGCCGGACAAAGTTCCAGCCACGAATATCGCCAAGTTATGCAAGAAGTCATTGATTTTTTGGGAGGGAGGTCCAAAGATTGGCGCAAGTACCTGCGAGAGCGGATGGAGGTGGCCTCTTTGGCGAAAAAGTTTGAAGAGGCCTTAAAGTTGCGCGAACAAATTGTCGCTCTGGATATTATTGTGGCCAAGCAAAAGGTCGCTCAGCCGGATGAATTAATTAGTCAGGACATTTGGGGTTGGCTAATCACTGCCGAGCAAGCAGTTGTCACTATCTCAAAAATTAGACAAGGAAAAGTTATCGATTACCAAACTTTTGTCCTGCGGTTACCGATGGAAATCAATTTGGATGAATTTGTGGCGGATGCTCTGATGTCCATCTATTCCGCCACCTTAGATAATTGGCCGAAAGAAATTTTATTGCTTCATTTACCCAAAGACACAGCAATATTAGAAGATTGGTTGAGTAATTTAGCCGGTCATACCATTAACATTAGAGTGCCTCAGTGTGGGATTAAAAAACGCCTCTCGTTATTGGTGCAAAAAAATGCGGTGGAACAAGCCAGCGCGAAAGTGGGGGCCAACTTGCAAATTAAAACGGCGATCACGCGCCTACAAAAACTACTCCACATTAAACAATTACAGCGCATTGAGGCCTACGATATTTCGCATTTAGGCGGCACGGCCACGGTTGGCTCGATGGTGGTGTTTGTGGATGGCAAACCGCAACGCTCGCACTATCGGCGTTTTCGCATTAAAACTGTGCGCGGAATTGATGATTATGCCTCTTTGGGAGAAATTATTTATCGTCGATTGCGTCCCAAACGTCTAGCCGATAAACGCTTTGCCGAAAGTTTGCCGGATTTGATTTTGATCGATGGCGGCAAGGGCCAACTGAATACAATTTTGCGACAAATTAATAAAATCAATATAGCCCATTTGCCGTTGATCATTAGTTTAGCTAAACGCGAAGAAACTATTTTTACTCCCACGCAAATGCAGGGGATTAAATTATCATTAAGCTCGCCCGAACTGCAACTATTGCAGAGATTGCGCGACGAGGCCCATCGCTTTGCCATTACTTATCAAGCGGTCTTGCATAGTCGCCAAACGCATTTGGCGAAAAAAATTCCCGGTATCGGAGCGGCGACACAAAAGAAATTGGTAACCAAGTTCGGCAGTTTAAAGGCCGCTCGCGCCGCTAGCATAGAAGAGTTAGAGCAAGCGATCGGGAAAAAGGCCGCCAGTTTTAAAGTGGCCGCTGACGGCGGCGCCTAAGTTATCCACACAGACGAGACCACAAGATCAGCCATAATTCAATAGTTTTGGTTGATTTTTGAAATTCAGGTGATTGTATAATAATTAGCTTCCAGAGCAGATATACAGATCTGGTTGCGAAAATGTGTCTATTGACATAGTTAATCTTGTGTGATATAATTTAAATGATAGATAATAGATAGTATTCTGATGGAAGAACTAATCAACCCCAATTTAGGCAATCAGAACCTTCCCAACCCCGAGGACTCTCTATTGGGTCGAGTTTTGTCGGAAGCAGAAATCAGCGAAAAATCTGCGGCTAAGCCCCTTAGAATCATAAACAATATTTTAGCGAGCTTACGCAGTCGCGAACGAGATGTGTTGCTGGCGCGTTATGGTTTAGCCAGTGAGGAATTATCCAAAGAAACTCTAGAAAGCATCGGTAAGCGGTTTAGTGTGACAAGGGAACGGGTGCGTCAGATCGAAAATGCCGCCATCAAAAAGATCGGCAAAAAATATGCCAATCAATTAAAACCCTTGCTCAAGATAATTAATGTCTATTTATCTAACAATGGCGGAGTGATGGAGATAGATAACTTGTCGGCCTACTTAGAATTGGACAATCAAACTAGCGAGGCCGAATTAGATCGCCGGGCGTTAAAATTAGTGATTGATGCTTATGACAAAGTGGTTCCCTTAAAAAAAGTTCCCTTATTTAAAGAAGGTTGGGCGGAAATAAATGTGTCGCAAGATGATTTGTTAAAGATTCAAGATACCATTCATAAAATTTTGCAAACCATTGGCCATGCTATTTCTTTAGCCGAATTGACTCGCGAGGTGCACCAGCAATTGCCGCAAATCGACCCTGCCCTGATCGGCGGCACTTTACATATTGATCCTAAAGTTAGTTTGGACAATAAAGGTAATTTGGGCCTGACTAGTTGGCCATCGGTCGTGCCGAAAAGGATTAGAGACAAGATATTCATTGTCTTAGACGAAGTGGGTAAGCCCCTACATTTCGAAAAGATCGCGCAATTAATTAGCGCCAAATATATTAACGATAAACCGGTCTTAAGCCGGACTGTCCACAATGAATTGATCGGTGATGACCGGTTTGTGTTGGTTGGCCGCGGTATCTACGCATTGAAGAAATGGGGGTATAAATCCGGGGTGGTGGCCGATGTGATCAAGGAGGCCTTAAGTAAGGCCGGCCGGGCGTTAACTGTTCCGGAGATCGTAGCGGAAGTCATGAAAAGTCGCCAAGTCAAAAAAAATACTATCATCGCTAATCTGCAAAATCGCGCTCTCTTTCGCAAAGTGGCTAAATCGACTTATGATATTGTTAGGGTGACTCCAGATATCCCCGCCACCAATTAACTCACGCATAAATCATGGTAGGTGATAGTTCAGCAATTATGGTGATGATCGGTCTGCTGATCGGGTGGGCTATTTTACTTGGGGGCATGTGGTGGTGGTTTAAGGGGGGCTTGCGTAAACGCCCTGCTTTAACTAAACCTAATGGCCCACTAGCTATTTCCGATGGCGATGGGGCAATTTTGTTAGCTATTGATGTGCCGAAAGAAAATGACAAAAAACCAATGGCGGCCGAAACCTTGTTCGCTAGTTTGCACGGTATCGGTGATAGCCAATTAAGTTTTGAAATTGAAGCCAAGGAAAAATCAATTCGGTTTTATGTCTGGGTGCCCTCTCACCTTCGGGGTTATGTCGAAGGTCAGTTATATGCTCAATATCCGGAAATCGAGATTTCAGAAATGAAAGATTATGCCGAAGCTCAGAGGTTACCGGCAGGGGCCGCTATCGTCGCGACTGAATTAGTGTTAAATCGGGAAGATTTTTATCCCATCAAAACTTTTCTTAATTTCGAAGTCGATCCCTTAGCCGCGATTACTGGGACATTAAGTAAATTAGATGCTGGTCAACATGTCTGGATTCAAATCGTGCTCCAACCCGAAGGCAATCAGTGGCGGGATGCGGCTATTAAATACATTAATGATGTCCGGGCGGGCAGTCGTAGGGTAGGGCTAGTCAAAGATGTTACTAGTGAATTGGTTAAATTCGGCGGAGAAATTGTGACAACCATGCTGAGTGGCGGAACTTACACTCCCGGAGAAAAGGAAGTGAAAAAAATTGAACTCTCTCCCGGAGTCGACGCCGCTCTCAAAGAAATCGAAACTAAAAGTTCTAAATTAGGTTTTCGGACTAGTATTCGCTTAGTGGTATTAGATAAGGATGCACAGGCGGCGCGTAACCGACTGCAACTTACAGTGGGGGTATTTAAACAATTTAATACTAATAATCTCAACTCGTTTGAAGCCAGCGAATTATTAGAAAATCCGCAAGATATTTTACATAGTTATAGTCAACGCTTAGGGAGTGCTACGCATAGCTTCATTTTAAATGTGACAGAAATTGCTAGTATCTACCATTTGCCTAATATCAGTGTAGTTACACCCAATATTGTTTGGGCGGGCTCCAAGAAAGGTGAGCCGCCGGCTAACTTGCCCTTGGAGAGCAATGTGCCAGCTACCGAATTAACTATTTTGGGTAAAACAAATTTTAGGGGGTCAGAAGAAAAATTCGGCATTAAATTAAAAGATCGTCAACGCCATGTTTATCTAATTGGTAAAAGCGGTGTGGGTAAATCTAATCTTATCAAAAATATGCTCATTGATGATATTAGAGAAGGCAGGGGTGTGGCCATGATCGACCCGCACGGCGAAGATGTGATGGCGGTCTTAGATTATGTACCCAATTCACGGGTGAATGATGTGGTGGTGTTCGATCCGGGCGATCGCGATTATGCGATTGGATTTAATATGTTCGAGGTGTCCGACCCGAAATATAAAGTGATTACTGCCTCAGGTATCGTGGGGGCGTTCAAAAACATCTTTGGCGATTCTTGGGGGCCACGACTGGAGTATTGGTTAAAATCCGCCGTATTGGCGCTATTAGATTACCCGGGAGCAACCTTGATGATGGTGCCGCGCGTATTTACGGATAAAGAATTCCGGGCTAAAGTACTCGAGAAGGTGCAAGACCCGTTAGTTAAATCACGCTGGTTAAATGAGTGGCCTAAATTGGACCAGAAAGCTCAAGGCGAAGCCATTGCGCCTATCCTCAATAAAGTCGGTCAATTCTTATCTTCCTCTGTCATTCGTAATATTGTGGGACAGCCGCACTCGAGTATTGATTTCCGCCAAGCCATGGACGAAGGCAAGATCGTGCTAATTAAATTATCCAAAGGTATTATTGGCGACGACAACTCCAACTTGTTGGGGTCAATGATCGTGACCCAATTCCAGTTGGCCGCGATGTCGCGGGCCGATATCGACCCGAAATTGCGTCGACCATTTTATCTGTATGTGGATGAGTTCCAAAATTTTGCGACTGATTCATTCGCCACCATTTTATCGGAAGCGAGAAAATACAATCTGTCCTTGACGGTGGCCAATCAATATATGGCGCAATTATCTGACGATGTTAGAAATGCTATTTTCGGCAATGTGGGCACCTTGATTGCCTTTCGGGTGGGCGGAGAAGATGCGGCGGGATTAATTAAAGAATTTGCCCCGGTTTTTGACGAAAACGATTTGGTTAATCTCAACATTTATAATATCTATGTTAAATTATCTATCGATGGCCTGACGGTACCGGCTTTCTCGGCTAAAACTTTACCCCCACCGGCCGACAAGAATGATAATACTGAAAAAATCATCGCTATCTCGCGGGAGCGCTATACTAAACCCACCAGTTTTATTGAACAGAAGATCAAAGAATTATTAGAAGACCAAGCCATCTCCAGTAAAACTGAATCTAGTAGTGCTCAATCGGTGGGTTGGCGTAATCCAGCGGCCGCGGCGAATAGTGGTTATTCAGCCCCGCGTACAGCAGCCACCCTACCTAATCGACCAGTTCCATTCCGGCCGGCGATGAAAGTGGAGCAGATTCCGGGAGCTACTGACATGAAAAGTGCCCTAAAAGAGGCCCAACCTGAACCCGCTAAACCCTCTGTAACTTCGCCTACAGCTACTCGTCCGGCCTACCGTAAGCCAGCTTACCCCAAGGGCAAGCCCCGGCCTCAGGACGCTACGCTTAAGGGCCTGATTGCGGCGATCGAACAAAAGAAGCCCAAAGCCAATTTAATCAATGATTTGAAAACTTCGACGAGCCCCAATCAGAATAAAATTGACCAGGCGAGGGAACAAAAATCAGAAGAACAAACTCTCGAAGAGAACAAGTGGGCGAACCTAGATGAGTCGAAAGAGAATCAAGACAATCAAAGTCCACTAAAACCATAAAACATCCCCACCTTTCCTCCCCTTTATTAAGGGGAGGAGATAATGTAGTTCCCCTCCTGCTAAGGAGGAGTTAGCGATGCCATGCATCGAATGGTGCATGGGGGAGGATGGGTGATAAAATATAAGAATGGGTAAACAAGTGGCGGCAAAACGCATAAAAGAGCTGGTAGGGGAGATTAACTACCACAATTATCGGTATTATGTTTTAGATAAGCCCGAGATTTCGGATGAGCATTATGATGCCATGTATCGGGAATTAGTAGAGTTAGAAAAAGAATTTCCAGAATTAATTGTCGCCGATTCTCCCACGCAACGGGTGGGGGATAAAGTCAAAGCTGGTTTCAAAGAAGTTCATCATGATAAACGCCGGATGTCACTGGACGATATTTTTAGCACCGAAGAATTACAAGAGTTTACCGAGCGGGTGACCAAATTGGTCGGGAAATCGCCGGAGTATACCTGTGAACTCAAAATTGATGGTCTACAGATGATATTAACTTATCGAAACGGTATTTTAGTCCAAGCTGCGACCCGAGGCGATGGAGTAGTCGGCGAAGATGTGACCCATACCGTCAAAACTATCCGCGATATTCCACTCAAACTATCTAAACCAGTTGATGGGACTATTAGTGGAGAGATTTATATCGAAAAAGCCGAGTTCGAGCGCATCAACCGCGAGCAAACCAAATTAAGTGCTGAGAAATATGCGAACCCAAGGAATCTCGCGGCCGGAACGGTGCGGCAATTAGACCCTCGGATTGCGAGCAGTCGTAAACTCTCGAGTTTTTTCTATGACTTAACGGGTGATATCGAGCCCATCAACCAAACCGACATATTTAAAGAGTTAATAGAATTGCATTTCAAAATTAATCCGCATTTTAGATTGTGTAAAAATCTGGCCGAAGTTAATAAATTTATTGAAGAGTGGGGGATTAAACGATCCAAGTTGCCGTATGCCACGGATGGTATTGTAATCAAAGTAAACGATATCGCTCTTCGTGAAAAATTAGGTGTGACCGCAAAATCACCGCGCTGGGCGGCGGCCTATAAGTTTCCCGCCGAGCAAGCCGAAACTATTGTGGAAGATATTACTGTGCAGGTGGGGCGGACGGGCGTTCTGACGCCTGTAGCCGAGCTGCGGGCAGTTAAATTGGCCGGTAGTACCGTGCAAAGGGCTACCCTGCATAACGAAGACGAAGTCAAAAGAAAAGATATTCGCATTGGCGATACGGTGATGGTGCAAAAAGCCGGCGATGTCATTCCAGAGGTGGTCAAAGTGGTCCGCCACGGTCACAATAGCCATTCTTGGGTAATGCCGAAAAAATGCCCGATTTGTGGAGGACCGGTAGAGCGGGTGGAAGGTGAAGCTGCGCATCGCTGTGTGAATAAAGATTGCCTTAAAGTGCGTTTGCGCGGAATTGAACATTTTATCTCCCGCGATGCGTTTGATATGGAAGGT
>CAYIGX010000011.1:5754-9227 GCA_964363095.1 uncultured Candidatus Saccharibacteria bacterium | reverse complement strand
AATCGCGAGGTTAAAATAGCATTGTCCGACGCCCGCCCTTCCCGTTTAATAAACCGGCTCCCAGAAATTTTACCGGAAGCATACATTTTTTCCTCAAAATCAATGAGGAGAGGGAAGTAGCTCACCCCATCTTTGGGTTTATTAGACACGATCGCCGTAGCTAAAAGCACCGTATCACCAAGCCGCACCGTTACCGAACCGGAAGCCAACTTAGCCAGTTTCCCGGTTTCGATAGTTAAAGTGGCCCCTCCCACTTTGGTTTCGAATTTTTCCATGTTTCCTTTCTAAGAAGATCCGTGCAAACAAGCATTGCTGCCCATTAGGCATAAAGCTTAGAATTAAACAAATTTATACAATTTGCTTAATTCTAGGCTCTATGACAATCTTGTCGCCTGGGTTACTTCCTAATTTTTAATTGTTTAATTAACGCTGAATATTTTCTGGGATGAGCTTTTTTGAGGTAATTAAGGAGTCGGCGCCGATTGCCCACAATTTTAAATAGTCCTTGCCGAGAATGAAAATCTTTAGCATGGGCTTTAAGATGTTTAGTGAGCTCCTTAACCTTTTCCGTCAACAAAGCGATTTGGACTTCCGATGAGCCAGTATCTTTCTTGTGCGCCTGGTAAGCGCCAATGATCTTTTTCTTCTTTTCTATCTTTAAAACCATAGTGAATTCATTATAGCACTTTTATTGGATCTTATCAAATTATTCGCGTTCAGACACCATTTCTGGGGCAGGGGCCTCAGTTGGGGCTGGGGCTACCGTATCCGCCTTAGGGGCAAGCGCGGACTCAGTAGTAGCTGTAGCGGGAGCATCTAGAATCGTCTCTAATTCCTCTGGGGAGATCTGAGGTTTCTTGGCTTGATATTCTTTGATCTTATTGATAACCACCTCTGCTGCGACTTGTGGGTCCATATCCAAAAGCTTGAAGCCGGCGGCCCCGGGATGACCGCCACCGCCGAATAATCCGGCGATTTCTGCCGCATCCACACCTTTTTTGGTCCGAATACTACCAGAGATCTCTCTGGGCTCTTTTTCGGATAATAAGACAATGATGTCAGCACCGGGGACACTGGTCATTAATTCATCGATCACCCCACCAGTTTCTTCGCGGGCCGCCCCTGTTTCAATAAAGTAGGCGATCGGCACTACGCTCCAACTGACTTTATGAATTTCGTCGAATTTAATATCAGACAGGATCTTGCCCCACAATTTGAGTGTAGTCAGCGATTTGGTTTTAAATAAGTTTTTGATGATTTCTTGCTGACGCGCACCAAAACCAACCATTTGCGCCGCAATGGTTAATGATTTAGGGGTAGTATTACTGTGCTGAAAACTGCCCGTATCACTAATGATGCCGGTGAGCAACACCGTCGCCACGTCTTCATCAATTAAGGACGGGCCCAGCGCCTCGATCAAACCAACTAAAATTTCTGATGTCGCGGTGGCAGTTAAATCGACTAAATTGATTGTTCCATAGTAGTCGTTACTGGAGTGATGATCAATATTGATCACCGGCACCCCTTGGAACAACTTCGTATTATCCGCATAAATCGCTCCAACTTGGTCCCAATCAGCCGCATCTAAGACAATAATTAGATCGAATTGGAAATTACCATCCGCGAAACTCACATCTTGGGGTTTAAAATTGCCATCCTTGGGCGTAACGACAATATTTAATTTGCCGTCCTGAAAATTATAAGCCAATTTATCCGCGGTTGCGCTAACGCAATCAATACTAATAATAAAATCCCGCGGAGCCGTTAAGCGATGAGCCAGCTCATCTAATTTAGGTAGGAACTGGTAATTATTGGCAATAGTATCAATGGCTACTGCGGTCGCTTTTTTGCCTAATTTATTCAATACTAAATACATAGCCACCATGCTCCCCAAGGCATCACCGTCGGGTTTAGCATGAGTCACCAACAAAATATTCTTGGCTTTATTGATCAGCTCTAAGGCCTGTTGTTTGGGGGTTAATTCCATAAAAATCTTTCTTCTTTAAGAAGTTATCATAGTAAATAACTTCACGGGTGTCAAACCACTCCCCTAAAAAAGTATTTACTGCCGCGACTTTTCGGTCTAAAATAGCACCAGTAAACCTATTACGATGCCAATTATCAAATCTGCCAAGAAAAAAATGCGCTCTGATAAAAGAAAACGGGCTCGCAACCTGCAGTTTAGGGGTGTGGTAAAAACCGCGGTGAAAATCGCCAAGAGAGAACTGACCCCCGACAACCTGAAAGCCGCCCAAAAAATGTTAGACAAGGCTGTAACCGCGCGATTAATCCATAAAAATAAAGCCGCTCGGTTAAAATCCCGCTTGGCCAAAAAAGCAAAAACAGCTTAACAGCTCACAATTTGCGCAATCAATATGTCTAAGCCAGCTTTTGGCGGAGTTTGTCCTTGCTTAATGGCGGTATCGATTTTTTGTAATAAATAAAAAATCCTTTGTAATTGTCCCCACGAGAACGAGCGCACAAACACCAAGCTTTTTTTAACGGCATACGGATGTAACCCGGTTTTAGTCGCCAATTGATCAGGGGGGATTTTGCTCTCAATTAAATTCTTGATCAGAGCAATGTTGCGAAATTGATATGCCATCATGGTTAATAATTCGGTTTCACTATTACCCACAGCTAATTGCGTATTGACTAAGCGATTGGCCAGGGCCAGGTTTTTACTCGCCAAAGCATCAATGGCTTGAAAAATATTATCCGGTAATGTCGGTACGACTAATACTGAGAGCGTGCTTAAATCAATGGTTTGTTGCGGAGAGAATACCGCTAATTTGGCCAACTCATTACTTAGTCGCCATAAGTCATTGCCAAAATCCGCAGTTAATTTCTGGATAACTGGACCATTTAATTGTACTCCCGCCAGAGTGGCCTGCTGCTGCAGCCAATCTTTGGTTTCGGTGAAAGTTAATGGGGGATAGGCCTCCACTTGCCAATTTCTTAAATACGGTTGCCACGAACTGGATTTCTTAGGGAGATCGGTTTCAACAAAAATAACCACCGCCTCACTTGTTGCCCCACTCGCTAGCCACTCCGTAAACCAACGTTGGGTATTGCTATCGCCCTCATTCAATAAATTATGAATGACCGTCGGCCGGACTGATACCAAAAAAGATTGCGCCGACAAGATCTGACTTAATTGGTCTGTATCTAAATGCACTCCGTCCACTTCCGCACAAGCGGCATCACTCTCTGGCGGACAAGTTAATTCACGAATACGTTGTCGTAATCTAAATTGATCTGCTCCATGCAATAAATACATCATAATTTAGGTGTTAGGGGAGGATCAGCTGATGAAATGGGCGGCTCAATTGCCGTAGTTGGAGGAGACACGTTCCCTAGATCGGTTTCTATTTCTGGGGCTGATTTCGCTCCCACTAAATATTTCGCCGGCCAAGGAATGTAGTAACTCTTGAATGTATCTTTGCGAATTTCCCGACCATTCAAATCGTAAA
>CAYIGX010000011.1:0-5744 GCA_964363095.1 uncultured Candidatus Saccharibacteria bacterium | reverse complement strand
TAAATATGCCGATATAGAATGGTTTCTGCTCCACGATGGGCCGAGTCCACCAGTTTTTCTGTCCCCTCGGGCAAAGTAGATGTTTCGATATAAATGGTTTCTGGCGGTTGGGTAATATTGAAAATCTTGGGCCCTTCTAATTCGACCCGCCGACTTAGTTTGGTACTATAAAAATCAAAGTAAAGATTGTCATCTTTTATATATGTCTGGATTAGAATTGACTGATTGGTGTCATTGAGAAATTTTAAATCTGGATAGGGCTGGTAAACAGTGGCATCAGTTCCAGCTGGCTCATAGTAAGATACGCGGTAACTGTGGTTTTGTCGGGCCACAATCGGATATCCTCCCTTGAGGGCCGCCCGAAAGGCAGTAGTTGAAACTTGACACAACCCACCCCCAAATTCCGGAGTGGTTTCATCACCCTTGATCACTAGCTCTGGTAAGTAACCCGTAGTTTCATCCACCACCCCTAAAATCTTATTAAAAGAAAATGTCTCATTCGGGCCGATCAGAACATTGTTAAATCGGGCAGCCCCGATTTTAATATTGTGGCGACGATTGCGGGGACTTCCCGTAAAATTAGATTCTCCTCTCGCCACCAATTGCTCAATACCCAAGGTATTTAAAGCAGCTAAAGTAACTTTTGGCTCAACATACCTGGCCGACAAGTCAATTTGATGTTGGGCGGTAAGTAGTGCGGCCTGAATTGCCTCGGCGCTAGCCGGAACTAATAGGGTAGTTCCTGATTGGTCTGGTTGAAATTGCGCCACTTTTGTCCCATCCATTTTCCAAATGGCATCTTGGACCGGCTGATCTACTTCGGTTTTGAGCTTCTGTAAATAGGCAGTGAGGTCATCGGGGCGTAACCGGACTAATAAAGCATTGTCTTGCTTGATCACCTCAACCCATTGCCACAACTGATTCGGCGTTATTGTCCATTCGCGATAACGAGACGTCAGCACATACTGTTTCCCTAAGCTTTGATTCAACTTGTCTGCGGTCAGTTGGGTCACTTCGTTATTGAATAGCGGGGGAACCAATTTAACCGGCAATACGACGGGTTCCCACAGCAAATTACGCCATCGCCGCTGGAGAATAACTTGTAATTCTGTCGTATTTAAACTTTGTCCTGTCACCGCTGGTTTAATTTGGGCGGAATTATTAGCAATTAACACTTCACCGTCTATCCCCGCTTGATCAATGGTTTGCCGCAATTTGGCCATCACCTTGTCCCGTAGCACGGGCTGTTCTTGATAACTAACCGCAATCCGCACTCCCACAACCGCGGCTCGCAAACGCTGCCATAAATTAAGCATAGGGCGACCGGGTTGCCGACCAAATTTAACCACAGTTTCTGCTGTAACTTGGTCAGAAAACACCACCCCCAGTTCTTTTAAAGCATAAGTGGCTTTAAAATCATCCGCAACAAAAGTGATGGTTTGCTTTGGCAGGCCCTTGATCAAGCTCACAACTTGCCGCTCTGCCACATCCACCGCTTGACCAGATAAATTAAGATCACCGATGGTAACTCCCGGAAAAATCTTGTCCGCATAGGCCGCCTCCCAGGTCCAATAAAACAATACTGCTAACACCACCCCGGCGCCGATTAATCCACCCAGGTGCCGCCAACGACTAAAAACAGGGGAGTGTTGTTTCATTGATCTATTTTAAGAATCTCTTGCAACACTAATTTAGCTAACTCAGCTTTAGTTGGCAAAACAGGTTGGGGAGTCAGGGACAAATAATATGTCCCCGAAGAAATTTTCTCCTGCCCTCCCGGCCAAACAATTTGTTGACCATCCGTGAGGCATACGCATATATCTCCGTCCTGATTGCTAACTGTCACCACAATTTGCTGATCAACTAATTGTTCTGCTTGCACCTTAATAATGGGTTATCTAATAATCAGGCCTAAGATCAACAACGCCACAATGTTCACGACTTTGATCATGGGATTAATCGCTGGACCGGCTGTGTCTTTGTAAGGATCTCCCACTGTGTCGCCGGTAATCGCAGCTTTGTGGCTCGGGGAACCTTTGCCGCCAAAATTACCCGATTCAATATATTTTTTAGCATTATCCCAAGCCGCCCCACCGGTGGTCATGGAAATTGCCACAAAGATACCCGTCACAATGCTCCCGACCAACATTCCGCCCAGAGCCACCGGCCCCAATAATAACCCCACCAAAACAGGTGCAACCACTGGGATAAGGGCAGGAATGATCATCTCCTTGATGGCGGCTTGAGTTACAATATCAACCGCCTTCGCATAATCTGGCTTAGCAGTGCCCGCCATAATTCCCGGGATTTCCTTAAATTGTCGTCGCACTTCTTTGACAACACTGCCGGCCGCTTTCCCGACGGCTTCCATCGAAATAGCCGCAAACAAATAAGGAAGAAGTCCGCCAATAAAGAGACCGATTAAAACGATCGGGTCGCCCAAAACAAATTGATAAGCTCTTCCGGCAATCTGTTGCAGGTCCTGCGTATATGCCGCAAACAATACTACTGCCGCTAAAACTGCCGAACCGATAGCATAACCTTTTGTGACCGCCTTGGTGGTATTCCCAACTGCATCCAAGGGATCAGTTACTTCGCGCACCTCTTTGGGTAATTGCGCCATTTCCGCAATCCCGCCGGCATTATCAGTAATCGGCCCGTAGGCATCGATTGCTACAATAATTCCCGTCATCGACAACATGGACATGGCGGCAATGGCAATACCATATAAACCAGCTAGGGTATATGCCCCCCAAATCGCCGCCAAAATAACTATTACCGGCCAAGCTACCGATTTCATCCCGACAGAGAGGCCAGCAATAATATTAGTCCCGTGGCCAGTTTCCGAAGCTGCGGCAATATATCGAACTGGGGCAAACTGAGTCGAAGTGTAATACTCGGTAATTACCACGATCAAAGCTGTTACTACTAAACCGATCAAAGAAGTGAGAAACAAAGCATTAATGTTGACACCTGCAAGCTCGGTTTTAATCAAGAAATTTGCTAAGTAAAAACCAACTGCCGCTAAAATCCCGCTGGCGCCTAATCCCATATATAAAGCGGCCATGATTTTTTTGGCTTTGCCTAATTTCACAAAGAAAGTTCCTGCGATTGAGGCCAACACCGAAACCCCTCCTAATAGCAGGGGATAAACTCCAATTGCTTCGTTGGCACCATATAACAATTTACCTAAGATAATTGCTGCTACTGCCGTTACGGCATAGGTTTCAAATAGATCAGCCGCCATTCCGGCGCAATCACCCACATTGTCTCCTACATTGTCTGCAATGACCGCCGGGTTACGAGGATCATCCTCGGGAATGTCGGCTTCTACTTTGCCGACTAAATCAGCTCCCACATCTGCCGCTTTAGTAAAAATGCCGCCACCCAGCCGGGCAAAAATCGAAATCAAGCTCCCACCGAAACCTAACCCAATTAAGGCCTGCATGTCGCGAAACAGCCAATAAAAAACACTGACTGAAAGTAGGGCTAACCCTACCACGCAAAGTCCGGTAATAGCCCCGCCCCGGAAAGCTACCGCTAAAGCCGGCGCCATGCCAAAACTGGCCGCTTGCGTAGTTCTCACGTTTGCCCTCACAGAGATATTCATCCCTATAACACCAGCTAACCCAGAGAAAACCGCTCCTATCAAAAATCCTAGTGCAATTTTATAACCCAATACTAACCAAATAATAATAGCTAAAACAATGGCGACAAAGGCGATGGTTCTATATTGGCGCATTAAATAAGCTTTGGCGCCCTGCTGAATTGCCGTCGCAATTTCTTGCATTTTAGCGTTCCCGGGCGACAATTTCATTACCCACCAAATTAAACTGGCCGCATAAATTAAAGCGATCACCGAACTTAACACTGCAAATAATAGAATCTGATTTACTATATCCATAATTTATAATAACCGATCATTAATAATAAAACCTACCCCGTATTATATACCGCCCCAAGCGGCATATAAAATCTGTTTTGATTATAAGCTATTCCAGTGCTTGCTGATAAATCTCCAAGGTTTTTCGCGCCATCTGATCAAAGGAGTATTTTTTAACTTGCTTAAATCCGTTCGCCTTTAATTTTTGGCGCAAAGTATAGTTTTGTGCTACTTCTGCCATCATCTTGGCCATATCTTCAATATCCGTCGGGTCAAAGTAATGCGCGGCTGCTCCCAATACCTCTGGCATACACGAGGCACGCGAGGAAACTACGGGGGTGCCGCAAGCCATGGCCTCTAAAGGCGGTAAACCAAACCCTTCATATAAAGAGGGGAAAACAAAGGCCTTGGCTCCATTGTATAAAAGGGGCAAATCATCGTCTGGCACATATCCGGTTAATACTACTTCTGATTTCAGCCCTAACTGACGAATCGTATCCACCACTTCTGGACATTGGCGATCAATTTTACCAGCCAGAACTAACTGATAATCCAAATGATACCGCCGGCGCAACAAATGAAACGCCCGAATTAATCTAACCACGTTTTTATGTTGCCGCCATTGCCCGACATATAAAAAATACGGCTTACTGATATTAAATCTGCGTTGCATGGCTTCAATCGCCACCGGATCGGTTAATGATTTATATCGCTCTGACACTGCTAAATAAACTACTTTGATTTTAGTGGGATCAATTCGCAAAATATCCACCACATCTTGCTTGGTGGCTTCGCTGATGGCAATGATCTGGCGCGCATTTTGACAGGCCCGTTTAATTACTAGTTGATAGGCCAATTTTCGCCACCAACTTTTTTGCGTGCGCCCAGAAAAAAACCACAGGGTTAAATCCATGATCGTAACCACGCTCGGAATCCGCTTCCACCAGATAGGGGAATTAAAATTGGTGTAATGAATCAAATTTAGTTCCGCTCGACGCAAAATCAAAGGATATAAAAATTGTTCTGCCAACGAATAATGGCGGATACCTACCTTTTGGGCAGTTAAGTTAGGAGCATAGATCGGAAAATCCTGCCAAGATTTAGGCGATAAAAAAACACAGTATTGATTCACTAAATCATGCTGAATTAGATGCCTCAACAACTCTTCTGTATATTGACCGATGCCGGCCGCTTGGGCGGTACCAAATAATCTGGCATCAATCCCGATTCGATATATTTTGTCTTTCATATTTTCTAATAAATAACACCCCTAAAGCCATGATCATCCAGAATAGCGCAGCTAGGTCATTTTTCCAATACGGCGTGTCTACTAAGCCATGGACTAGAAGAGACACCATAGCTGCAAAAATCGCCACCACCGGCAAGCGCATTCCCTTAACTAATGGCCACAGCTCCCAGAACCATTTTCCCAACCAAGCCACAAATCCGATCAAACCCAACAGACCCAAGTTCAACCATGATTGCAACCAAAAATTATGTGCGTGCAACATAATGGGCTCGAGCGGAGGACGAAATAGACGTTCAGCAAATTCTAAATAACGCTTTTCAAACAAACCCAGGCCAATTCCGGTTAACCAATGTTCTTTGATCATTAAAAGGGCGGTTTGCCAAACTTGTAATCTCACATGCGAGGATGACCGCCCAGCCAAATCGAGGAACTGCTGGAATTTGGGCGACTGCCATTGCGAGAGAATGGCCAGCGCTGTCCCCGCCACACCACCAACTATTAATTTCCAGGAAGGAAAAGTGAGCCACCAAAATACTCCCAGCCCGACTAATACTGCCAGCCAACCCGCATACGAAAAAGTAAAATATATTCCGGCCGCCATCACTAACCAGC
>CAYIGX010000010.1:7600-9369 GCA_964363095.1 uncultured Candidatus Saccharibacteria bacterium | reverse complement strand
AGAAATGCCGCCTTTCGCGTATGTGGTAGCCTGTGGGGGAATTGAACCCCCGTTACAAGGATGAGAACCTTGCGTCCTAACCACTAGACGAACAGGCCAAATTGTGAAGGAGGGAGAACCTGGCTGTCTCCTCCTTCGCTCAATCTATTCAGAAATAGGTCATTTGCCTCTTCTGAAATAGATATCGCTACGGACGGACAGGCTAACCGCTACCTGTCCTCCATAATCCAATCTATATCAAAAGAGAATAATTTTCTATTTTTGATGGGACTGGATGAAGGAGGAGACGATGGCGCCTGGTCAACTTTTCCTATTATACAAGGAGAGAGAGGATTCTGGTAAACTGAAAGTATGGCTAAGTCAGCTATCAGGGCCGGGTATCATGTTTCGATTTCGGGTGGCCTCCACACCGCTTTTGAGGAAGCTGAAATATTGGATTGCGATGTCATCCAAATTTTTGTCGGGAGCCCTCAGATGTGGCAAACTCCGGAAATTTCTGACGATGAAGTGGCTGTATTTAAAACTGAGTGG
Source organism: uncultured Candidatus Saccharibacteria bacterium (assembly GCA_964363095.1). GTDB lineage: Bacteria > Patescibacteriota > Kazan-3B-28 > Kazan-3B-28 > UBA10110 > UBA10110. Next base: position 8,838 of record CAYIGX010000010.1, on the reverse strand, counting down.
AAAAAATCTAAGATTTCGAGTGTGTTGGTACATTCGGCATATTTACCTAATCCATCCAGCCCCAAAGACAGTTTACGGAATATGAGCTTAAAGAAGATGAAAGAAGAGGCCAAGATTGCTTATCGCATTGGCGCCAATGGCTATAATTTTCATTGCGGGAGCAACATAGATGGCAACGCAGAAGGTATAAAAAATGCCATCAGCACCTTAAATAAGTTGGCTGAATTAACGGATGAAAAATGGCCGGTCAAATTAATTATCGAAAGCGATGCCGGAGCTGGGAATAGAATTGGCGACACTATTGAAGAATTAGGAGTTATTTGGAAAGGTCTAAAAACAAAAAAACGGTTTGGGTTTTGTTTGGATACTTGCCATATGTTTGTCTCTGGCATCGATTTGCGGACAGAAGGGGATATTTCCCAACTTATGGCTAAATTTGATAAACTAATAGGTCTGGAACATTTGGAATTTATCCACCTGAATGATGCTATGTTCGATTTGGGCTCGAAGAAAGACCGCCACCAGAACATCGGCAAGGGCTTTATCGGTGAGAAGGGGATACGACACATTCTTGAGAATTCCGTTATCAGAGCATTGCCTCTGATTCTGGAAACGCCACGGACGGGGGATCCGAAAGTAGATTTACAAGACATCAGAACATTGCGGGCATTAGCCAGGTAACCCTCGTTTAATAATGAAGATTTGGGAACAATCGGATATCTACGATTTAATTAAAAAATACCCTGAACAATTAGGCCAAGGTTTTCGGATGGCCGAATCCGTGCCACTGCCAAAAAATATCGATCAAGTGGTAATTGCTGCTTTTAGTTATAATTCCGCTATTGCCGAAATTATCAAAAACTTATTCGAAACTGAGGCGTCTGTTCCTGTGAGAGTGCATATTGGTTACAACCTACCCGTCGGAGTAACAACCAATACTTTAGTGATAGCGATTTCTTTGTGCGGAGACCGGGCCGAAATATTATCAGCCGTCAAAGCAGCTTTTGCTAACAAAACTAAACTCGTAGTCATTACTACCGGCGGAGAATTAGAAGTTTTTGCCAGAGAACACAGTTTGCCTTTTGTGTTAATTGATAAAAACCTACTCGAGCTCAAGGAACCCGTTAATCGTAAATTAAGCGGCGGGATTATGTTGGCCGTCATCACTCAACTTTTAATTAATGCCGGAGTGTTAAATCCCAAAACCCGTCTGAATATTTTGGCGGCCATCAGGGAGA
>CAYIGX010000010.1:0-7590 GCA_964363095.1 uncultured Candidatus Saccharibacteria bacterium | reverse complement strand
TGGGCGCCAAGGTGGCTGATTTAATCGCCGATAACAATATATTAATTTATAGTTCCGATAATTACACCGGCCTCGCTAAGCTATTGAAAACCTTATTGAATATATTGGTCAATCTGCCGTGTTCAACTAATTCTATTGCCGCCGCTTTGGGGTCAGATATCTATAGCTTTTCCCACAAAGGTTGGAGCAAACATTTCGCCTTGATTCTGGAAGATACCACTGCCACCGAACCGGACCAGAAAAGTTTACTTAAATTAGAAGAAAAAATCATCACCGCCAAATTAAAGTATTCCACTCTGGAATTACCGGGCTCGAACCAACTTACCAAAACCCTTGCCGCCATCATGTTATTTTATTGGACAATCCACGCTTTGCTGGATAAATAAAAATAACCAACCGGTGCCATGCGAGATCTAGTCGAGAACTCGTAAATCCGCAGTTCTCACTCCGTTCGAACGATAGATAATACAATTTGTCAGTATGGGGGTGTTTTTTATTGACTCAGTCAGGATTTTTGCTATAATAATGCCACTTAACCTACCCTGTAAAAAGGAGGTGCATCTTAATGACACTATCTCGAGAGCTCCTATTGAATTCAGCAGTCCGCATAAAGGCCCGCTTAGCAACATCTGGCGAGGATAGCAAAACGAGAGAATGTGCTTTGGCACAACTAAAACAATTTATGATCAGGACCTTTGACTGGGTTGTGATGGACAATGACCCCTATCTCGACAATGAGCACGATGCCGGAACAGGGATATGTTGCGGTTTCTATAGGGATTTATTCGATCAGCGGCGCGCCATCTTGTTAGTAAAACCAACCGAGATGATATTCGAGATTAGTTTCCCTAAAGACACTGGTATCCCTGTTGGTATCCCAACTAAGGTCATCTGGATTAATCTTTTGGCTGACCTCGGATTCCCCGCTATTAGTATCTATGGGCCCCCGACAACAACCTCCCAGTGTCTTCGCTTGGAGGATATGCCAAGCGAAGACGTGATAGAAATGATTAACGCTGTCCACTAAAAACAATGGCAGACAAGGAGATTTTATACCCCGCATTCCGCGGGGTTTTCTTTTATCTACCGCTAGAGATGCGGTATGATATAAATGTAAAATAATTTAAGTAATACATATGGAAAACGAGATTGTTAATGTTATTGCCAACAAAGTTACCGAAGAAGCCACCAAAGGCATCTTTGAGCGCATCTTTTTGATTTACAATCAATTTATTTCCGTCTTTCCGGTGCAATATCAATGGGTGGTCTCGGCGGTAATTTTCTTTGCTGTGGCGGGATTTATGTGGAATTTGATCAAGCGGAACTGGCTGTGGTTAATCTTGTTAATCGTGGTCTTCCCGGGCATCCTGCCGGTCCTCCAGAACATCTTCAATTCGCTCTCGCGGATGTTCATCGGCAAGTGACGAAGCATTCCTGACTTCGTCATCCTACCTGCCCGTCATGGTTTTGGCGACGGCGGGGGACATTATGATATGATGAAAAAGTAAAAATAATCGTTATGGAACGAGTTTTAGCTAAAGAAGCGTTAAAACATTCAGGAGAAACCATTACTCTCAAAGGGTGGGTGCATAGCATCCGCAATATGGGGCAAATTGTATTTATGGACCTGCGGGACGTAACCGGCCTAATTCAGGTGGTTTTTGACGAGAATAAAGCCGAATTAATGAAGGAAGTGAAGCCGGAATTTGTGGTGGCAGTAACTGGAAAAGTGGTAGAGCGGGGAGAGAAATATCAGAATCCCAAATTAGAGACCGGTACCATCGAAGTGCAAGTCGAGGATTTAGAGGTGATTAATACGGCGGAGATGCCCCCGTTTGAAATCGATCAAGAAAAAGTGACGGACGAAGAACTCCGTTTAAAGTACCGCTATTTAGACCTCCGCCACGAACGCATCAAAAACAATCTGATTTTACGCCATAAAGTCATTTCCTATATGCGCAGTTTTCTTAATGAAAGGGGATTTATTGAGGTAGAGACCCCGATTATCACTTCTGCCACACCAGAAGGGGCCAGGGACTATCTGGTACCCTCTCGCATCTATCCGGGCAAGTTCTACGCTCTCCCACAGAGCCCTCAGCAGTATAAACAACTCCTGATGGTGGCCGGATTGGATAAATACTACCAAATTGCTAAATGTATGCGCGACGAGGACAATCGCGGCGACCGCCAACCCGAATTTACCCAGTTAGACCTGGAAATGTCGTTTGTGGAAGAAGAGGACATTCTTAAATTAACCGAAGAACTATTCACCGGATTAATCGAAAATATTGTGCCGGAAAAAGAAATCACCAAATCTCCGTGGCCGCGGCTAACACACAAGGAGGCGATGAAAAAATATAAAACCGATAAGCCAGATCTCCGTAAAGACAAGAACGATCCTGACGAGTTAGCCTTCGCTTGGATAATTGATTTCCCGCTATTTGAAAAAGATGCTAAAACCGGGGTCATCAGTTCTTCGCACCATCCGTTTACCGCTTTTAAGAAGGGAGAGGAAGACAAATTAGATCGCGACCCGACTGGAATAATTAGTTGTTCCTACGATTTGGTGCTGAATGGTTACGAAATCGCTTCGGGGAGCATTAGAATCCATGAGGCCAAAATATTAACTAAAATCTTTTTGATTCTGGGCCTCTCGGATGAAGAAATTCAATCTAAATTTGGTCATATGTTAGAGGCCTTTAAATACGGGGCGCCGCCTCACGGCGGCATCGCGCCCGGCATCGATCGCTTGGTGATGATTCTGGCCAATGAACCGAATATCCGGGAAGTAATTGCTTTCCCGAAAACTGATAAAGCCCGGGACCCGATGATGAATGCTCCCAGAGAAGTAGATTCTGTTACACTAAAAGAGTTAGGTTTAAAAACCATCAAACAATAATGTAACTCTTTGACTCTGTTCAGAGATTATTTCCTGAGCGGAGCCCCGGCGATTAAGGGGCGGAGTCGAAGGATTACCGCAAATATGAAAACGATTGCAATTCTATTAGTGATGTTAAACTATCTGACCGGTTCGTCTGCGGTGGTCAAAGATAGTTTATGGGGGATTCTCACTGATCCGAAGGCCTATTCTTTACATACACTGGCGGCGCAATTTTTACAGCCAGAACCAGTGCGCGACATCTTGTACCCCGACCTGGCAGTTGATGCTGTTGCGGCTATTGCAACCGATTTAGATACTGGTAAAATTTTATATGCCAAGGAGCCAACTAAACAAATGGCGATGGCCAGTATCACCAAAATTATGACGGCTGCGGTGGTTTTAAGCGGAAAAACTAATTTAGACGAAGTTTATATTGTCCCCGAAGAAGCCACCGAAGTCAGTGGCTCTCGGATGTATCTGGTCGCTAATGAAAAAATGAGCATTGATAATCTTTTGCGCGGGGCCTTAATTGGCTCGGCTAATGATGCCGCTTATGCCTTGGCAGTGGGAACTATGGGCAGTGAAGATCAGTTTGTGGTCGCGATGAATGCTTACGCCGCCACCCTGAAATTAAAATGCACTAATTTTACCAATTCCTGGGGAATGGACGAAAAAGATCATTATTCCTGCGCCGAAGATTTAGCCAAATTAACCGGCATCGCCCTGCAAAACGAGACCTTTCGTGACATGATCGCTGTGCAAAAAACTACCGTCTCCGATGTCTACGGCAAACTTCAACACAATTTAGTGAACACGAATAAATTGGTCGGAAAATACGCCAATATCTTGGGCGGAAAAACCGGAACTACTGATAATGCCGGGGAATCGTTAGTGGTGGTGGCCAAAGGGGAAAGTAACCAAACTATTATCGCCGTGCTTCTAAATAGCCCGGACAGATTTACAGAAGGGAAAAACTTATTAGATTGGGCCCTCAAGGCCTACAACTGGATCGAACCCCTCTAGCGCTCTGCGCAATTAAAAATTAAGAATTAAGAATTAAAAATATTCCCCGAGCAGAGTCGAGGGGTTACTTTTAAATTCCCCTCCTGCCCGAGGGCAATCACCAAATTCCTCCCCTGCCAGAGGGGAGGATAGGAGGGGAGGGAGTAACAGGAAAACTCTTTACAGGAGCAGATTTTTTGTATACCCTTGAAATGCATCGTCAGTATGCAATACACCCAAGAAGGTGTCTCGATGTTCACAATCATCGTAAAAGCGGCGGTGGAAGTGCTCTTTGGTACAAGTCTAATGTGGCTCTGTGGTCTAGTGTGGATGTTGCATCTTCAATCAAAAAACTCAAAAACTCTAACAGGGGGCGGCATGGAGGTCTTGATTATCCTGGTATGTCTAGATGTTATTATGCTGATGGACATACTACACGCTATGCCTTCTGCTGTGAGTGATTGGTTTATGATTATTAATAGGATGCTGGGCATACTAGGATTTCTCTGGGGCATGTATTACGCTTCGCCCAGAAAAAACTTCCATTCACCACCAACTGCCGCTGGGTCTACTGCACAGTAGTTCCCGACAAAAACAAGAGAAGAGCTTCTCTTAGGAACACCTCCGGTAACCCCGGGGGTTTCTTTATCAGATAGGTTAGAATATAAATAATGATAAAGAAAATTATTCAATCAAATTACATAGTAGCAATTGTCGGACGGCCGAATGTCGGCAAGTCCACTTTGTTCAATAAAATTGTCGGGCAAAACCGGGCAGTTTTAAGCCATATTCCTGGCACTACCCGCGACATTCTGTACGAAAATGTGGCTTGGAATAGTTTGGAATTTACCATAGCTGATACCGCCGGGATCGAATTAGACCAAAAGTCGGCTTTAGAAAAAGACATCTTTTTGCAAACTCAAGTGGCCCTGCAGGGCGCCGACTTAATTATTTTCATGGTGGATGCCCGGGTCGGCCAACAAGTCGAAGATTTAAAAGCCGCCGCCTTGATCCGCAAGCTTAATAAACCGGTGGTGCTGGCGGTGAATAAGGCCGAAGGAAAAAAATATGACAACGCCATGCACGAGTTCTATAATTTGGGTCTCGGAGAGCCCGAATTAATTTCGGCGGTATCCGGTCGGGGAGTAGGCGATATTTTGGACAACATTGTCTCTCAATTAAAAAAGATGAAAAAGAAGATTCCCAAAAAAACTCAAGATGACAAGAATCTTATTCGCGTGGCAATTATCGGGCGACCGAATACGGGTAAATCCACCCTCATCAATAAACTGGCCAAGAAAAAACTATCTATTGTGAGTAGTATCCCCGGCACCACTCGCGACATTGTTAAGACCACACTGGAAGTAGGTGATGTCAGAATCGAATTTACCGACACAGCCGGCCTCAGGCGTCGCGGCAAGATAGATTTGGGCATCGAAAAATTCAGTTCGCTCTTGGTTCTAAAAGCCGTGGAAGATGCCGATATCGTTTTATTGGTGATTGATGCCGCCGAGGGAGTAATGGCGCAAGACCTGCATATTATGCAGATTATTGAAGAATCTAAGAAAGGTACAATTTTAATCGTAAACAAATGGGATACAATTGAAAAAGATTCTAATATCACTACCGAATTCGATAAATATTTGAATCATAAATTTACCTTTATGGGTTGGTTGCCTTATCTATATATTTCTGCCCTGACTGGTCAGCGCACTGATAAAATTACCGATGAGATTCTCAAAGTTTGGGCGAGCTTAAATACCAAAATTCCCAGCAAAACTTTGAATAATTTAATTGGCACCGCTTATGCCGCCAATCCTCCGAAAGGGAAAAGGAGGCCGCCGAAAATCTACTTTACCAGCCAAGTGGGAGTTAATCCGCCCACAATTAAGTTGAAAGTGAACTATCCGGAAGAATTGCATTTTTCTTATCTGCGCTATCTCGAAAAACAGGTGCGGACTAAATATCCGATGGTGGGAAGCCCTATCAAATGGACCATCATTAAATCTTCCACCGCCCAAGAATAAAAACCACCTCCTTTAAAGTGTTAGGGGGAGTACGCACGGTATATACCGTGTTACATTCTTAGTAATAATATTTATAACATTTACCGTAGTACTTGTTGTAAATAAACAGCCGCGACTAGCGCGGCTATAATAAGAAACCCGTAAGAGCAAATTATAATTGCGACTGATTGTGCACCCAGTCGACTACACCTGCCTGGGTACAAAAGGATGCCACCAGCTTGCCGGCCGCATCTATCACCTCGAACTGTCCACCTCCAGAACAGATGCTTTTAAGCGGGGTTAAGGCGGGCAATTCGGGACGATCCCGATTAACGCAGAGTTGAAATCCGGCCGCAATAATAGTGTTCCGGAGGGTCGACAACTCCAGCATCGGCACTAATCCATCGTGGTGTTTGTTTTTATCAAGGTGTTTGTTCATTTTTTCTCCTAAAGGACAAGATGTGAAAAAGCATACTAATTATTGGGATCAAAGTCAAGTGTTATATCCATATGCTATAATAGATTTGTCATATCCTAACCCATGGGAGGAAATAGTATGGCTAATCAAGCGTTGGGGCAAATAACTCACTACTACGATAAGATCGGGGTAGCGATTATTGAGCTCAAAGATACCTTAAAAGTTGGCGATACGGTCAAATTCAAGAAAGGGGACGATGAATTTGAACAAGTCATCAACTCGATCCAGGTGGAAAAAGCTCCAGTTGACTCCGCCGATAAAGGTGCTATAGTTGGCATCAAGGTTGAGCAACCCCTGAAAGAGGGCACTGAGGTTTTTCAGGCCTAACTAGGTCAATTAATTTTAGGGATAGAAACATTGGGAGTCATCTCCCTATTGAATCGTTTAGGCGTAATTTCAATAAAGAAAAAATAGACAAGAGTGAAACTGATAGTCGGATTAGGTAATCCAGGAACTAAATATGCCAGAACTCGCCATAACATTGGATTTATGGTGATAGACCAATTGGCTAAAGATTTGAAATTAACCTGGAAGCCCAATCGTACATTCGGGGCAGATATCGCCAAAGGGGATGATGTGGTGCTTTTAAAACCCCAGACCTTTATAAATAAGTCGGGAGCGGCGGTACAGAAGATGATGAAAAAACTAAATCTGGCTCCGACCGACAGCTTAATCGTACTTGATGATTTAGATATGGAAGTGGGCAAATTGCGCTACCGAGCCGAAGGGAGTAGCGGAGGGCATCGAGGAATGCAATCTATTATTGATCACTTGCAAACCAACACTATTCCGCGCCTAAAAATTGGGATTGGCCGGTCCGCAACCCAAGACCCCGAACAGTATGTGTTGAGTAATTTTACAGCTTTAGAATTACCACAAATAAAAACTGCCATTCCCGAAGCAGTAGAGATTATTAAAAACCAGTTCCTTGGTTAGCGGGACAGCGGGTTAGCGGGACAGCGGGTTAGCCAAAAACACATCTCGACAAGTTGCAGAAACTAACCTGCTAAGCTCCTAACCTGCTAATTGACTATTGGGTAAGCTAAGAGGGACGCAAGCGCCCTCCTAACTTCTTTCCCCCAAGCAAGTACAGTGCTGGCCGTGAGGCTTTTTGCCAAACCCCCCAAAGTTAAGTGGGTTGGAGCACTGCTAAAAGAAATCGGGAGAGTCCTGCCTGCGACGATCCACCCAAGGAGGGTAGGGTGAGAAATGTCGCAAGCAAG
>CAYIGX010000009.1:0-9468 GCA_964363095.1 uncultured Candidatus Saccharibacteria bacterium | reverse complement strand
TCACCGTGTCATTATGCTACCCCAGCCTCCACGAAGCAGCCAAAACAATCGCCACCTGTGTCGGCGAGTCCTGACCCGCACCTTCCCCTTGATGGTTTACCAGTTTTCCTAAAACTGGTTTTATTTTACTTAGAAACAATCAGAAAAATACCATCCACCATATAGTGCATAGTATTTTTTGCTATCAACTATTTACCAAAAAATTACTCACTATACGAAGTAGGGTACCTATTGATTTGGCAGACCATATCGAACTGGGGCTTGTAGAAGTCTAAGTCCGAATTGATTATTTCTAAGCTATTCTCAGATTGCTGTATTGGGTACCTCGAGCAAACTTCGGTTATCCGAATACGGCAGTTTTTACTTGTCCTTCAAAATTGATACAATCCTCTACTCTTCTTTTTTGAACCTCTGATAACTCTGAGATTTCAGTATATTTATATTCCGAATGCTCTGGGCTTAATTGAATAACACCTGATTTTAATTCACATCTAAAAATAAATGCGTGACTGTTGTATTTCTTGTGGTAATAGATACCGCTCAAATAAAGTATTTTTATTTGGGAACTAAGTTCTTCTAAACATTCGCGATGAAGCGCCTGATCAATAAGTTCGCCTGGATCGATAGCACCTCCGGGCAAACCCCAGAAACCATTGTTATAAGTACCCCGGAGAAGCAAAACTCTACCAGCTTCGTCTGTAATCACTGCGTGAGAACTTAATCTATATGTGTCATCAAAAGCCATATTACTTACGCTCCTCGAGCGAGATAACCTATCACGAGTTGGTAGCCTGTGGGGGAATTGAACCCCCGTTACAAGGATGAAAACCTTGCGTCCTAACCACTAGACGAACAGGCCATGGTGCCCCCAACAGGATTCGAACCTGTATTTACTGCTTAAGAGGCAGCTACTCTGCCATTGAGTTATAGGGGCTTATTTATTCAAATTAACAGGGCGTGAGATTTTAGTAAATGATTCCCATTTTCTCTCAACAAATTTAACTCTTGGATCCATATCTTTAAGAATCTTATTTATCCAACCAAAAACCATATATTTACGGTCTGTACTCTTGGGAACATATATTTTTATTGTACCGTAATAGAGATTATTCTTTTTATACCCTTTACTTAAAGGTTTGACATATGTTTTGCCAAAATTATTAAGAGGGACGCCCGTGAGATCAGACCAGAATCTTTTGATTGTTAAATCATTCTGCTGGGGATAAATATTCAATCGAGCTTTTAAATCTTTGGTCGGAACTTTGAATATAGAATTTACCCATCTGACCATGAAAAGAATCAAATAGGGATCTGAGTTAGTTATTTCAAAAGTTTTACCCTTACTACCTTCTGCCCAGTACAAAGCTGCCCCCATTAAACGATATGCCTCAAAAGACAGGGGAATATCAATTTCTTGCTCGGCCTCCTCAATGATTTTTTCCACCTCTCGTAATCTTCTCTCTTTTTGGCTTTGAGGACCTTTGGCTAAATTTTGAATTCTATGGGTATAAAAACGCTCTCTGTACTCAGGTTTTAAATACACCCCCTTTAACCAGTAACTAAGAGTACTTTTAGCAACACCTAATTTCTTTGTAATATCGTTGTAACTGGCCCCATCTTTTCTAAGCTTGGCTGCTTCTCTCTTGAGTAGAATATAATTCTTATCCATGTACCTCCAATTATACTACACAGTGCATATATACTAAAAATGAATCCCTTTTCCAAGTTTGATTCCTATTGATAGTTATTAATTGGTGACATTGGATAATTGGTAATTGCGACGAAGTCGCTGTGTGGTACCCTCGGTAGGAATCCGCTTCGCTAGAACCTGTCGGAGTTCGGGCTACCTCACTCCTCCTCGGACCCTTGCGGTTCCGACACCCAGCCCCAGTTTTATATATTGTCATCTTGAGCGAAGTCGAAAGATCTATCAACTGGGGCTGGGTTGCCTCCACTGCGGGAAAACTCCCGTTTTCCCGACCCCTTTCCCAAGTTCGCTTCCTACCGACTCTGCTTTTTTAATTCTTAATTTTTAATTGTGGCTTAGCCACTATGTGGTACCCTCGGTAGGAATCGAACCTACACCTTAGGATCCGGAATCCTACGTTCTGTCCATTGAACTACGAGGGCGCGATGTTTCAACTAACAACTAATTTACTATACTGCACTGCAATTCGAATTTTCACTTAACTCTCTGTCAGTCCTCCGTCTTGTCCGCCATAGCTTTAGCGACGGCGGAAGTGCTTTGAAGCGCAGGATGGACGAGGGCATAAAATTGCCAAACAATTTATGCAACACTAATTATAACTTGATTTTTAATTTTACTGTGGGGTGGCTTAGGGGGATCGAACCCCTTTTAACAGTTCCACAAACTGTTGTCTTGCCATTAGACGAAAGCCACCATGTCAAACGCTCCGCGTTAATTAAGAATTATGAATTAATAATTAAAAAATGCAATCGGTTCTGAGTTCTTTCTTAATTCTTAATTTTTAATTGTGGCAATAGCCACTTGTGGCGCCCTCGCGAGGAATCGAACCTCGATCGAGAGATTAGAAGTCTCTTGTTCTATCCGTTGAACTACAAGGGCAATATTTTTTCAACTAATATCAATATACCTCAACCAGCGATGTATTCATTGCTTTGTCTCCGCCAGTTGGCGGACTGGCTTCGTCCAGAATCTTATATCGTATTCCTGACTTCGTCATCCTGGCTTGTCCAGGATCGTATAGATTTATTATTATACGATTCTGGATGCGTCCGCAAAGCGGACTTCCCAGAATGACGATTGAGTGAAAAAAGCTCTGTTCACGGCGCCAGAGCTTACATATCATTTCAACTACATTGCTTAACAGGCAGAAGAAAGATTGTTAGATTTTAGCATGGCTCTGATTTCAGCTGGCACCATTATAAAAAACTGGAGGAAGCCCAGCTGAGGGACAGTTAATCTTTGAAAGATCCTTTCAGATGCCTGGCTAACCTTGCCTTCCGTCCACACCGGGTAAATTTCATGTAAGAGTTCGTGCACCAAAGTAATCACCCGATCATTCACCCCAATATTCTTATTGATGTAAATCTTAAGATCGTCCGGCACAATATAGCCCTTAATGCCTCTGGCTAACCCCTTTTTCTTAGTCCGAGAGACATTACTCGTCAGGATGACCCTATAGCCCGATTCGAGCAAAACTCGTTTTAACTTCTTGAATATCATTTTATTTTGATTTTTGCTGTTATTTTGACCAAAACCTATTAATCTAGTTAATTAATTATTATATCACAAAAAAACTAAGCTGTCAATCATTAAAAACTCGCTCTAGCTGTAACAAACCCCAGATTTGACCTGATTGTTTATCCCTAGATTTCTAATAAAATCAGCCAAATTATCCCTTTTCCCACCCAAATCGCAAACCGAAGCCGTAGGCTGTTTGTTCCGCCTCCGACCAGTTGGCGGATGGCGGATTGGAGAGGAGCGGCAACGGAGCGGTAAGAATTGCTTATTATTAATCCGGCGGAGCCAACCGTAGCCTGCCCATCCTTCGCTCTCGCGAGCTACGGAGGGCAACCTTCGCTTTATTTAATTATCAATGGCCACAAACAAAGTGGCGAAGGTTGGAGCGGGTAACGGGAATTTAACCCGTGTCTTCGCCTTGGAAGGGCGACATAATAAACGTTATACGATACCCGCATGGGTCATATTTATTATAGGTAAAAACTGAGCGGAACCAAATTCGCGCCCCAAAAGGGATCCATTTATTTGGGATGAGCCCCGACTCTGTGCCTTAGTGGATCAGAGACCGCAACGCCTTACCCGACTTGAACCGAGGCACTTTGGATTGAGGGATCTTGATGGGCTTGCCGGTCTGAGGATTAACCCCATTTCTGGCCGCTCTGGAGCTCACACTGAAAGTCCCAAAACCAGTGATAGTCACACTCTTGCCAGCTGCCAAATTGCTTTTGACAGAATTGACTAAAACATCGACCGCCTGAGTGGCTGTCTTTTTGGACACATTGGCTTTACGGGCGATCAGTTCGATAATTTGCGATTTGTTCATTTTACCTCCCAAAAAATAACTCTACCTAGATTTTAAAACACAGCTCCCTGTCTGTCAAATTGAGTTTTCCGGCCGGTCAAGATACCCTTGCAAAATTAACACCGCCGCGGCTTGATCAATATCTTCTTTAGTGAGTGGTTTATTCATGTTCGCCAAACTATCGCGCGCCATTTTACTGCTCAATCTTTCATCCACAAATTCAATATTAATATTTAATTTTTCTTTGGCGCGGTCTCCCCAAACTTTAGTGTAATCAGCTTGTTCACCGCTGTGACCACTCATAGTAGTGGGAAGTCCGATAATTAATTTTTCAATATTTTCGCGATTAATTACTTCTTGCAAATTTTCCCATAGATCAACATCGTTCGCTAATGTCTGCAGACCAACCACCACTTTATTTTCAGTATCGCCAAGCGCAACTCCGATTCTTTTTTTACCTAGATCAATCCCTAAAATCCGCATACCCAAAAAAATTATTGATTAATGTACGTGAACTCGATCTTAATATTACCCTCTAGGAGCGGCATTTTCTTCACCCAGAACGGCCACAACGTAACCTTATGCGAAATGATATCTGAAATGCTATCAAACAAGGTTTGCACACTTTTCAAACTCCGATTAGCTAAACTTTCGGCAATTTCTGTGGCATCAATTTTGGGCGCCACCGCTCCATCGATTGCCACAGTAAAATCAATAATGTGATTATCATAATCAGCATTATCTAAATTTAATTGTAGTCCCCGTAAAGTTTGGGAAGTGAGCACGCGATTTAATGGCACAATCGTGTTAACCGTAGTTTGCATAATATCCGCCAGCTTACCTTTTTCTGGAAGTAATGTCCAACTCCTGACACTAATATCTAAATCGAAATTATCCCGCGCGGTTCCCGCCTGCACCGATGGTGTCACATTAATAATATCGTTTTGGATGAGGGACGGGATCAGTTCTTCTTTTTTACCAATCTTAGTTTGTAGTTCCGCTTCGGCATCGACAAACACATTTTTGCTGATCGAGTCCGAGGCGGTCTTAATATCCTCTTCGGTTACCATTTTAACTTCAGCATCCGTGCCCCCCACTAGTGGTTCGGCATTCTGCCCGTACACCATATCTACTCCGATCGTACCTAGCCCTGGAATAGTAAATTTGGTTTCCGCATTCAGATTGCCCTTTGTGCCGCCAGTTTCGGCTAACACCCTAATATTGGTTCTGCCCGGCATTAATTTGCCGCTGGCTCCGACTGTAGCCGAGGCAATCAAGATTTCGGATTGACCTCTAAAGATCTGTCCGTCAGGGGATTGAAAACGAGTTTGGGTGCGTAGGCCCACCGGTTTGACTGAACGCGTGTAATTGTAAACCGTAATTGTCCCCGAGGCCGGATTACCATTGTTTTTACCACCTGTGGCCGGAAAGTTTTGGGTGAGTTTCTTTTCTACTTCCATAAACCTACCCTTAAACACATTTTGGCCAGCAGCTTCTTTATCGTTTTTATCGGCTAAAGCTAATTTAAAACTGCGGCTAAATGGCTCTGATCTGATCTCTAAAATTACTTTGGCTTGAGGCACTGTCAGATAAATCACCGCACTTAATACAGCCACCGCCACGGCTAACCAACTTAATAGGACTGCGTTTTTGCCCCAATCTTTGCGCAATTGCCAACGCTCTAAAGAAAATCGCAGGGGTTTAGTCACTACTTCTGGTGTGGCTGTAATCACTGTGTCCATGGTTTGATTAATTGACCTCGAAGTTGGTAGTTTGCGCTTATATTTGATTTTTAATTCTCGATTGGACGTAGCCGCAGGCGACACTGGAGCCACTAGGGAAGTAGTCATCGCTTCGCCCGCGGCCTCTGCGGTTAAATCTAAATCTTTGTAAACCGGAATTCCAACCCGCCCCGCTAATTGTTGACCCTTGGTATCAACCGTAACGATCGAGAGGCCTTTGTGCCGACGAATAGCTTCAGATTTCAGAATTTTAAAGTTAATCAAACTATGGAATAAGACCGAGCTTTTTGGAATCACCAAAATCACTTCTTCGGCATCCAAGCGCTCGAATTTACCCAGTGTTGTGTAGATGTCGTTGTTGGCGTCTAAATAAATTGCGCGTCGCTTCATCTTATTGAAAGCAGGAAACTCTTGGGTTTCCGGACAGTTAATAATATGTTGTTTGGTAATAGATTGATCATTTGAATGATATTTCCCCTCATCCTATATTCTGTCATGCTGAATTCATTTCAGCATCTCCAGGGAGAGATCCTGAATCGAGTTCAGGATGACGGACAAGGATTCAGCATGACAACGGATGTGCTTCTAACGGGTTCATTAAATTAATTTTGCATGTTTAATACAATTCGGTGCAAAATATTGGCCACAGTATCATCTTGCGTGGACGCGTCTAAAGTTAGGTGCGCCAACCCAATCGCCACCATATCTGATAAATCAATTTTAACTTGATTAGTCAAAACAATGTTGGGCACATCAGTTACTTCGATGACGGCCGGTAAGGGCTTTTTCACAAACGGTAAATGCTCGGCCCAACTTTTAGAGAGCAGGATTTTTTTGATTTCCGGCAGAGTCGCTCCACCACCAGCGATAAAAATTTTATTCGGTAATGTCTCGAGGTGACTAAATTCGTCCAGGGCTTCCGCCACCCCTTGCACCCAAAGTTTAGTAGTGTCTTTCAGGATATTGCTAATCTTAGTGGTTGATTTTTTGTCCAACATATCGGCGCTATAATCAAATTTGATTTGGTCGGCCTGTTGAGGAGTAATTTTAAAACCTGTGGCCAAATTTTTACTAAACGCATTGCTTCCTAAAGCAAAATTTTGCATGCCAAAAATGCCGCCTTCGCTGACTACTGCCACATCGGTAAGGTGGGCTCCAACATCAATAAAAATGGCACTGAATTCGGGATTATTCACCAATAAACTTTTAGTCAACGCATACGGACTTGCCGCTACACTAACCAAATCTAGGGCCAATTCATCCGCCAAGGCCTGGGCGGCACCTAAGTGCACGAGAGGAGCAAATGTGTTAAAAATGCTTAATGTGATGACATTACCCTGAAAATTAATCGGATTTGTCACCTTATAACCATCAATGCGAGTATCTACTACCGTGGTGTTCACTAATTTGGTACCTGATTCGCCGACCTCTTGTTCTTTGGCCATTAAACTGCGAATCTGTTCGAAGGCCTTCCATTGGGCTTTATAAATAATATTTTTTAATTCATTAGTGTCAATGCGTGAATCCGGCCGAGCCCTGTGATAATGCACGGTAGTAATTAAACTTTTCACTAAATCTCCCGATAAACTCATCACCAATTTCTTAGGAGAAATACCGGCTTGGGTTATGGCTGTGTCCATGGCTTGGCGCACATCCACGACTGCTTCTGGAATATTAATCACCATCCCGCCCCGCATGGTGCCGGCGCGATGACTTGCTCGACCTTTTCCTAAAATATGACAAGTCGCCTCATGGTTTTCAAATACCAAACATTTAATTGTTTCTGTGCCTAAATCTAGGGCGATATAAGATTCCCCCCGCAACTGCCGCTCTTTTCTCGCACCAAATAAGGCCATATTGATTTTATTCGATTACAGCTCGAATCCTGCGGACACCGGCCGAGCTGCTCTGTTCTTTGGCAATACTGAATTTACCAATCTCGCCCGTGCTCCCCACATGTGGCCCTCCGCATAATTCCTGCGAAATTACCTCGCCACTATTTTCATTATATATAGTGTAGACATTAACCGGGTCAGGATATTTTTCCCGGAAAAATGCAGTGGCGCCTTCAGCTAAAGCGTCCGCTAGGGGCTTCACTTCTTTTTTGACGGGCAGATTGTTGGCAATTTGCTGGTTTACCCAATCTTCAATTTTTTGTTTTTCTTCAGCTGTTAGGGCCCGAGGATAAGTAAAATCGAATCTGGCTCTTTCGGTGTTGAGATCAGAGCCCGCTTGTTTTACTTCATTGCCTAAAAATTTAACTAAAGCCGCATGTAAGAGGTGGGTAGCAGTATGGTAGCGCGTAATCTTGGCCCTGTCCGCCTCGTTAACCTCCGCCCCCGAAGAGAGGCCATGTCCACCAAACTTCTGGGCTACTCCCGCTCTAGACATATCTTGATGCTCCCGAAAGGCCTGTTCAAAGCCAACTTCATCAATCTTTAAGTTGGCTCTGGCCGCTTCTTCCTTAATAAAATCCAGTGGCAATCCATAAGTAGCGAATAAACTAAATGCTTGCACGGCACGCACTAATTCCCCTGGGGGGATATCAACCAATAGCTTCTCTAATTCTTTCCGGCCTTGAGTGATAGTTTTAAGGAATTTATCTTTTTCTAGTTCGGCCAACTGGATAATATTAGTTTTTTCTTTACTTAGATCGGGGTAAAATTCTTCGTAATAATTAATAACGGTCTCCAGAATTTCACGATAACCTGCCAAGGCCTCCAATTTATCCAGATGCAAAATAGTTCGGCGGAGGAGTCGACGCAACAAATAACCCTGTTCTTTATTGCTCGGTTGAATATGTTCGGCAAGCAAAAAGACGCTAGCCCTCAGATGATCGGCAATAATCCGCATAGATTTATTGGTATCACCAGTTAAATCCGGGGTGTGGTCTTGAATTTTCTCGATCACAGGCGTGAACGCGTCGGTGTCATAAACATTATTGGCTTCCGCAGTTACTGCGACCAATAATCTTTCCAGCCCCATACCGGTATCAATTCCGAGGCCATGCTCGGTAGGTTGCAACGCTCCATTCACCTCTGAATAAAATTGATTAAAGACGATGTTCCAAACTTCTATTCCATCTACATAAAACTCTACCGTGGGCCCACAAGGGCCCTCATTGCCAGTTGGTCCCCAAAAATTATCACTATCGGGCTGGGCCACAATTTGCGTTAAACCATCGGTCCGCAGAGCTTCTAAAGCTGTTTTTGCTTCTGTATCTGAAAATGTCCCATGGCGATTACCGTTATAATATGTTGCCATTAAGCGGAATTTATCAATATCCATCCCATCGGGAGATGTCAAAAATTCCCAGCCCCACCTAATTGCCTCCTCTTTGCTGACCGAGCCATTGAAAGCAAAATTACCAAACATTTCAAAAAAAGTGAGATGAGATTCATCACCGACTGCATCAATGTCCGAAGTGCGAAAACATTTTTGAATGCTGACCACCCGGTCGCCCCAAGGGGAGGGGACACCGGTATAGTAGGGTTTGAATTGCTGCATTCCGGCCGTAGTGAACAATACCGAAGCATCATGTTCGGGAATTAGAGGTGACGAGGCAACTAATTTGTGGCCTAACTTGGTAGTGAAATACTGAATGAATTTGGCCTTAACTTCGCGGTAAGTCATACGCTCCTTCTGATATTACTTTGCTGGAGAACAAAATCTTTGCTTCTTATCTTATTATAAAGCTC
>CAYIGX010000008.1:0-9550 GCA_964363095.1 uncultured Candidatus Saccharibacteria bacterium | reverse complement strand
CATTGAGCAAATTCAGATTGCTAATACTAAAATTGCCCGGTCTGGATGAGCATGTCTGACGACGAATGATAATGAGGAGGAGTTTGCGGTTAAATCCAGAAAGGGCAATTTTAGTTTTTTAGCAACTGAATTTGTGAATGGGCCCGCCTTTGGGCGCCACCCGTTTGGCGGCGCAAATGGGTGGCAAAAGAAGTTTAGGCCTGGATTCCCGAATAAATCAGATTATCTACAAGATAATCTGGTCGGGAATGACAACAGAGAGGATTGGCCGGAAATGACAGCGAGGGAAAGACAACAAAAAATTTAACTAAAGAAAGAGTAGACAATTATTCCGGTTCCGACCACCAGCAGGTAATAAGCAAACCAATTCAAAGAATGCTTCTGAAAGAATCTTAACAACCAGCCGATAACCAATAGCCCGGAGATAAGAGAAATACCAAATGCCACTAGCCAAAATAAATAATCTTGGCGAATTAAATTATCTTTTATCGCTTGTAATAAGCCGTAACCCCCGGCAGCAGCCACGATGGGTGCCGCTAACATAAACGAGAACTTGGCGGCCGCTTCTCGATTTAATCCGACATATCTACCTCCTAACATTGTCATCCCCGAACGAGAAATACCGGGGATTACCGCTATGGCCTGCGCCAAACCAATCCCGAACGCATCAAAATTATTCAAAGTCCGGCTCATTTTTGGCAACTTTGACCAGTACTCAAAAGCCAAATAAACCAGCCCGATGGCCAGCATTAAAATTGCGACCGACAAACTCGAGCGAAAATTATTTTCAATCCAACTATGGCTGAAGTATCCGACCAAAAGACCCGGAATGGTGGCCATTAAGATCAACCCCAGCAGTCGCCGATCAGCCACAAGGGGAGTTTTGCTTTCTTTTTTCGCCAAACTGATAGTTAACATCTGCCACCAATCCCGCCGAAAATAAATTAAAATGGCGAGGAAAGTAGCTAAATGCAAAACAGCATCAAAAAATAGGCCCGAGTCCTTCAGACCCAAGAGTTCCCGCGCAATAATTAAATGCCCGGATGAACTGACAGGAATAAATTCCGTGAGCCCCTGTACTAAGCCCAAAATTACAGCTTGTCCTAAATACCACCATGTACCTGTATCCATAAGTTTATTGTACCGTTATTTTCCAGCCAAATGCCGGACCAAACCAACCCACATATTCAGCCACTAACCGAAAATTTTCTGCATATACCCCGGGTTGATTGGGAGCTTTAATAGGAAAGGAGAGGGTAGCCCTTTTGTTCGGTTCAATCGCAAAACCAGTGTCCAGCGCCCGGTTAGGGCTGAGCCATGCGCCCGTACTAACTAAACTGGCTCTGTCATACGGATTCACTGTGCCTAATCGTACCACTCCGTACGCAGAGATGCCGGGAGTAATCCATTTAGCCGTCCCGGTATTAATTAATTCAATTTGCAATGCACCGGTTTGACCTGGCGCCAAAATTAAATTAGCGGACTTGTATAACACACCTGCATTATAATGAGCCATCACTGGATCAACTCCGCCGTTAGCCACAGTAATATCCCAATAAATTTTTATATCCGATAACCAAGTCACATATTCAACTACGGGGCTAAAATATTCTTTGTATGTCATTTGGCTTACTGGTGCTTTAATCATAAAAGTAAATCGACCGATTTCTCCCGGATTGACTAATGCCTGTTGCAGCGTGGCGACCCGATTGGACGATAACCAAGTATCAGTATAAAACTTACTCGTCCGATCTAGGGGCGAAGCTGTCCCCAGGCGCATCTGACCATCTACCATACTCCCGCTTCCTGCCCATGGCATATTGCCCGTATTTTTGAGGTCCACCCATAGAGTCGCAGTATCACCCGGCGATAAAGCGCCAATTAAACTCTGGGCTATTTTGACAGCACTATATTGGGCTATACCACTAACTGGATCGAAAGTCAGAGTCAACTCGCCTAAACTAACTCCGGCGGTGATATCAGAAAAAATTAATAATTTCTTGCCGGGAACAACAGCTGTAATTTCAGCAGTGACCGTTCCATACCTATCCGTCGTCCCGAAATAAACCTCGCGTTTATCAAAAGTTTCGCCGCTAATGATGATTGGTCCATTCACATAGGCCCGAATTTGATGGTTAATTAGCGGAAAATCGTTATTCAGTACTCGGACATTGGCTCGCAAGATTGATTGTCCATCAGCGGCAGCCCTCGCGGATGATGCTGTAATTTGAGCTGTGATCTGATCGGAGATCTGGGTTGATCCCAAGGCGCTGGCGGCATTCACTATGCCGTTACCATACTCTAGGACATTGCCGTAATTGGAAGTAGTGCTTTTAATAATGTTTTCCACTTGAGTAGGGGATAAAGCCGGATTACGAGAAAGAATCAATGATGCCAAGCCAGTCACATGGGCGGCGGCAAAAGAAGTCCCTGAACCATAAGCATACGAATTATTGCCTATGTAATTAGCCATTAACACATTGAGGCCCGGGGCCATCACATCCAAATTGTTACCATAGTTAGAAAATGAAGCCCTTTGCCCGGAGCTATCCACGGCGCCGACCGAAATAACTTTGGCGTAGCTAGCAGGATAGAGTAATTGATTTTGAGCGTTATTGCCAGCCGCCGCCACAATAACGACGCCCTTGTTGATCGCATAATCTACTGCTCCGCTTAATTCGGTGCTATCAAAATAAGTCCCAAAGCTCATATTGATCACCTGCGCCCCGTTGTCTGCCGCATACCTGAGGGCCTTAGCTACAACAGCGTATTCGCCCCCACCGGCACTATTGAGGGCTTTTAACACCATTAATTTGCTATTCCAATTAATCCCGGCCATCCCGCGGCCATTATCGGTATTGGCGGCGATAATGCTCGCCACCCCGGTGCCATGGCCATTCTGGTCAGTAATATCCGGAGTATTATTCATAAAATTGTACCCCGTATGATCATCGATATACCCGTTATTATCATCATCTCTGCCATTATTGGGAATTTCATCACTGTTAGTCCAAAGGCGATACATCAGTTCTTCATGATCCTGATTAACCCCGGTATCAATGATCGCTACGATTTGGTTGCTGTCTCCCACTGTGACATCCCACGCGGGAGGCATTTTGACTTGATTTAGATTAGTTTGCTCCGAAAATCTTGGGTCATTCGGACTTTTGGCGATCGCAATTGGCCAAGCTTGTTGGATACTGCTACCAACTGACCCGGCGATGTGAATGGGATATCCAAAAGTTTGGGGGAGCGGGATTAAACCTGCTAATAAAACTGCTGCGATTACCCAGCTACTCCAGCGAAATTTTGTCATATTAAATATTCTTTTGGCATTACTGACCATATTATAGATTTTACCTTATAGCAAAACATTATCCAAACATAAGAAAAAGCCCACTTGGCAAAGTGGGCATAAGAACAGGATTGGATCCGTTATCCCCTGGTGTAAGGGAGAACGTCTGACTTATCGAGTATTTTGGTCGCACCCTTGATGAAATCGGCAGTCATCAAGTTATCAACCGTTTCTTGGCCTGTCGAATTGAGCACATCGTCAAAATCGGGAAACAGCACACAATTGATAGTGCGACGTGTTGATTCGATGGCATATGGCGCATTTGCTGCAACCTTGCCGGCCCATTCCATCGCGCGTGCCCAGAGTTCGTCTCTGTGATAGAGCGCCTGCACGATGCCCATCCTCAGCGCTTCATTGCCAGTGATCTTCCGTCCAGATAAAAGCAGGTCGAGGGCGTATCCCTCTCCGATTCGTTTTGTCAGCATCTCTGGTCCCATCCAACCCGCCATCACACCAATGGTCGGCTCGGGGAAACCATAGACCAGTCCGCCCTCCTCTTTTCCGCCCGACGCGCCATAAAGTACGTCGCAAAATGCATACAGTTCGGCGCCGCCGCCCAAACAGTAGCCATGAATTATACCAATAATAGGAACTCGCAATCTGAACAACTTCTGTACAACCTCGCGGCCATGGGCGACATGTTTCCTCGCAACCAGTATCTCTATGTTGGTATAGCCACCACCATCTTTGGGCTCAACCAATTCATTGAGATCGGCGCCTAAACTGGCATGTTTGCCAATCGAGTACATTATCATGACTCGAATGGATGTATTTCGCTCGACCTCATCGAGCCTGACAGACAACTCCTCGAGCATTGCTGTGTTGATCACATTGCTAGCATCCGCCCGGTTTAAAGTGAGTACAGCAATGTGACTGTCAACTAAAAGCTCAAAAAGTACAAGATTCTGAAACATAAGCATAGATCGCTCCTTCATCAAAGATCAAAATTCCTATCGACCAGGCAAAGATATTTTAGTATAGCATAATTCTCCCGGCCCCTTTCCCAAAGTCCGATTCCTCGATCACCACCAAAAAACTTCCATTATGTTGCCCTATACCGGTCATTTTGCACAGCAAAATTCCGGTGCAGGGCACTCACCACTTTTATTATTTATAATTCATGGCGGCGCCATGAACACTGTACCACGTGGGTACAGTGCGCAGCCCGAAATCCGCCGCTGGCGGATGAGTGGTTCGTGGTGGGCCCAGCAGGGATCCGTCCTGCTGTACAGCAGAACTAGAACCCGTCGGAGTTCGGGCTACCTCACTCCTCCTCGGACCCTTGCGGTTCCGACACAAACAAAATAAATTTGTTTGTTGCCTCCACCACGGGGAAACTCCCGTTTCCCCGGCCCCTTTCCCGCGGTTCGATCCCTTGAAACAACCAAAAACTGACATCCACTTTCAGTGCATGACAGTTTTTGGTGGGCCCAGAAGGGATCGAACCTTCGTCCCCAGCTTAAAAGGCTGTTGCTCTACCATTGAGCTATGGGCCCAGATAACAATTTGAATTATATCAGTTAGAAGGTGGTATTAGGCAAACCTAACATTTGGCGGAGGTCAAATTCTTGCACATTGTTATTAGAGGGTCGCTCAATATTTACAGCTGTATTAAATTTATTGAAATTGATCACGACCGCAAAATCTGCTCGTTGCTCCTCCGCACTGTCATACCAACCCTTAATATTAGCTCGACTCAGTTTATGGTCGTATTTATTGATCCAGAATTCGTATTTGTAATCACTTAGTCGAGCTGTCCATTTGTCAACATCTATCGGAGTAGCTGGCTGGGCAATTGCCGACCAATCCTGCAATAATTTTCGCACTGCCTCGGTATCAACCGCTACTTGCCAATGATATACCCGAGACCCGCCCACAGTTTCGTCGGGAAATTTTTGCACCACATTAAACAATTGACTTGCGGCAATGAGTTGGCGAATATTCACCACCTGTTCATTAGTAATTGGTTGACTGAATCCTAGCCAATCGCTATTTTGACCACCAGATTTAATTTGATACCATTTTTTATCTGCCGCTAATGAAAATGGGAGACCCATTGGCAAACTAATCTGCGTAATCCGAAAATAATTCCGATCCGGAAAACTCCTGAGTTCAGTCCCAATCTCGGTTTTGCCATCATCACCCATTCCACTGATGGTTAGATTGAGCAAATACTTGGTATTCTGGGCATCAGCCAGATTAACTTCTCCGGTGCCAGAAATTTGTAAATCTTTCAGGCCCTTAAAGAGGGGAACATTAGAATTGCCCAGTAATTTGAACTCACCGGAAAATTTCGCTTGCTCTAAGTTACTCATGACCTGCATCATTTTTGCAAAAACTACTGGTGGCTCCTCTGGCTTAACACCACAACCACCGGCCACTAATAAACCCAATACCAACCCCCCGATCCACCACTTATTTGCCATCATCTAAAAGCTTAAAAGCTATGCTTGATTGTAGGTTAATTTCAGCGCTTTGACAAGTTGCGCGATATAATTAACTTAGAGGAAAATAATTGTAAATCTATGCTTAAAGCAATTAGTGAAGTCATGGGGGCCCAATTAGTCGATTTTGAACATCGACAAAACTTAGGCGAAATCATTAACTGGGTTATCAATTCCGAGACCAGACAGATTAGTACCTTCTTAGTAAAACCTTGTGGTTGGTTGGTACGACCCTTGGCTGTCGCAACTTTAGATGTGGTGGAATACGGTCCCAAAATGGTGGTGATTAAAAATAAATCCGCCTTGGTTGCTCCTGCCACTATCCTGCACTTACCTAAATTGATCAAAAACCGGCATCGAGTGATGGGGAGTCCTGTGGTAACTCAATCTGGAAAAAGATTGGGAATAGTAGAAGATATTCTATTCGAAACTTTAGACGCCACTATTCAGAAAATCTATGTTCATCCCGGCTTCTTAAAAATGATGCATCGACCAGATATTATTATTGGGATCGACAAGGTTATCGCCATCGAAACAAAGCGCATTGTGGTGCAAGACAACAATCTGGCCTGGCAACACATCAAAGATGCTATTCCCGAGCCGGCGATAAATTAAATTTAGACCTTTAAGACCACTCCCATGGTCTGCATATCTCTTTTCGCTTCCTGATAGTCGGGCAGATTTTGGATTTTGCTAAATTCTTTTTTCAGCAGCGATGGTTGCAATTTGTGCACTAACTTGCCGTATTTGATCAGGGCCTTCAATGTCGGGGCGGTATACTTTAGCCCTAAGCTATATCTAAACCGAATTGCCCGCAGAACCCGGAGGGGGTCTTCTTTAATTCTGATTTCCGGGTCGCCAATAAAGCGCAGAGTTTTGTTTTCCAGGTCTTTAATGCCACTAACCGGATCTAAAAAATTATTATTTTTGGGATTCCAGTAGATAGCATTGATCGTGAAATCTCGCCGCAACGCATCAATTTTAATATCCTTATGAAAAATTATTTCTATGGGAGTGCGCCGAATATGATTAAATTGCGGATCATAGACATCTTCCCGAAAAGTAGTAATTTCATAATCGATGTCTTGCCAAACAAAAGCTACTACTCCAAATTTTACATCCACTCTGGCTGGCACGATTTGATGTTTCAAGAGTATTTTTTCTGTCTCGGTTGGCAAAGCCGAGGTAGCTATATCTATATCTTGATCCTCAAAAGTTTGCCGGAGCACAGCATTGCGCGATTGGTTACCCACTAAATAAGCTCTATGCCCTTTCTGCTGTAGCCACTCAACTGGAGCAAATTTGTCTTCCATGACTTTATTGTAACCCAAACAAACGAATGGCATTAGCCGTACTTTTCTCTACTACTTCTGCGAGGTCGGCTTGTTTGAGCTCGGTTACCCGAGCCGCCACCTCTTTAACCAACATCGGCTCATTGCGTTCGCCTCGATGCCCCTCTGGAGAAAGATAAGGCGCATCCGTCTCTAAGAGTAAACGATCTAACGGAGTGATTCTGACGGCTTCCAATAAACTTTCGTGGTCAGGATAAGTTATCATGCCGTTAAAACCAATATAAAAGCCGCGGCGCAAAAATTCTTGTAAATAACTTGGTCCGGCCGAGAAAGAATGCACCACTCCGGGCGAGTAATCCGTCACATATGGCAAATAAACCTCATCTAAAATGTTCAGCATATCCCGGTAAGCATCCCGACAATGCAAAATGACTGGCTTACGATATTTAATCGCCAGTTTTAATTGTTCGCGGAAAACGGTCTTTTGGTCATCTTGCGACGACAGATTGCGATAATAATCCAAGCCAATTTCACCTATGGCCACCACTTTCGGATGCCGCAACCATTGCTCTAATTGTTTTAAATCGGCCAGATTTTTTCTGGCATCGTGCGGATGCACCCCCACCGAAGCAAAAATTTCTTTGTAGCGACTGGCTAAATTTACGCTTTCGCCAGAGGAACGAATATCTGTCCCCACATTAATTAAATAAATCAAACCGGCCTGCAGGGATCTGAGGATGGTTTTTTCCATATCCCGATGAAACTCCGGAAAATTTAAATGACAATGAGTATCAACATAATTCATATTTTTTCTACCCCTCCTAAACCTCCCCTTGGCAAGGGAGGAATTATATCCACGCATTTTCTATTATCCCGTTCTCCTCCCCTTAATAAAGGGGAGGTTGGGCAAAGCCAGGAGGAGCTCGGAGAAAGCGTAGACCGGTGGGGATGTGTATTAATTATGTCTTTAACGGGATTCATCGTACAATCACTAACCAAATGATTGCCCCCATAATCACTCCGCTTGCCACCAGATTCTTCCACTGTAATTTTTCCTTCAAATACACCACCGAAGCCAAATAGACCAGCACGGGGGAGAGCAACAATATTCCCATCGTGAGACCGATGCCAACTGTTTTATACGACATGTATACCGATGTGCTGGCGCCGATGGCCGATACCGCCACAATCAAAAAATAAGGGACTTGCCGCAGTGTAATTCGCGTAATTTTACCTTTTTCCACCACCCATAAAAATACTGCTGTCATCGCCGCCCGAATTAAATACAAGGTAAGCGGAGAATAAACTGCGAGAAGTTGTTTAATGATAACGGCCTCCAGGCCATACAACAACGAGAAGCCCAAAATCGCCCAGAGATGTCGATCTAACTTAAGATGTCGCCGATGCACATGCGCCCAGGCCAGAGCGAGACCTGCCACTGCCGCGGCCACATAGACATGCCACGACCGCTCGTCCGCATAAAACAAACTGGCGATAACAATGGTAATGATCGGATTAAATAACAAAAATGGCTCAACTACACATAATTTTTCGTATTCTAAACCAAAATAATAGAGCAAGTTGTAGTTGGCCGCCAAAAATACTAAAGACAATAGGAGCCACAGATAATAGGGCTCGGTGGCCGCGGGTTGAATATGCACAAACCATGGTGCCAAGAACAACCCAAGTATGACGATCCAGACAAATAGCCACCAAGCAAATGATTTATAGTCCAACGCTTTAAACCGAGTAAAAACCTTCTTGGTTACGACCAGAATAATAGCATCCAGGAACATAGCGATAAACGGGTAGATCATGCTTTGTCTTGCTTAGGAAATAAAATAGGGGAGGTGGCGGCAATTTGACTGCCTGCTGATAATGTCCCGCGAGTAGCGCTAACCTGCCAGTTTAAACCAGCCACATCTAACCCCAAAGTTTGATAAATTTTCTCTGCCGTGCCAGGCAAAAACGGGGTCAACAATAATCCGGTAATCCGGAGGCCATCTAACAACAAGTATAACGACTGCTCGACTAACTCGGTTTGACCGGTATTAGCTAATACCCAAGGCTTTTTAGCATCCACTAAACCATTTAAATGCTGAATATATTGATTTACACACAGCAACGCCTTTTGTAAATCCAATTTTTCTAAATGTTGTTGATATTCCGTGATGATAGTAGCGGTTAAAGTTGTATCTTCAAGAGTACTTGGACCTATCGGCACTTTACCACCGCAATATTGGTTGGCCATTTTGACCACTCGAGATAAAAGATTTCCCAGATTATCGGCTAATTCATGATTATAGAGCTCTTCAAACCGCTTCCACGAAAAATCACCGTCATCAGTAGTGGGCAATTCTCGGAGCAGATAATAACGCAAAGCATCTGTGCCATATTTTTCGATAGCTTCCTCTGGGGCTATAACATTGCCTAAACTCTTACTCATTTTTTGCCCGTTT
>CAYIGX010000007.1:0-9753 GCA_964363095.1 uncultured Candidatus Saccharibacteria bacterium | reverse complement strand
TTAGTTGGATAGCTTAACTTCATTTTATCGACCGAAGCCCAACCAGTTACGGTAAAGGAGATCGTGTCAATTGTGTAGGCCTCATCGGAAGCAATGAAGTCAAAGGCCCCAATTCCGGAATAGGTTGCAGTACTAGCTATAACTAACGCTGATGTAGGCGTACTGGCCGCTAAAGCAGTAGTCATAGTTCCACCAGCGGCTACCGTTAAGGTACCTGCCGTTCCAGAAGCGGTATCGGTAATTGTATTACCAGTATCTGCCCCGGAAACCGTAGCGCCATCGGCAGCAACAGTCAAGGCGTGAGTACCAGCAGCAGTTGCACCAGCAGCTAAGTCACCCACAAAGATCCAGTTGATGGACGTGCCCTTAGGTACCGTCACAACTGTCGTGAAAGTAAAGGCATGGGTGTCGCTGGCTCCACCGCCACCGGTGGGAGCATCTGTACTGGTGATCTTTTCAGTAGTATCGTAGATTCCATTACTGTTAAGATCGGCCCAGATTTCAGCATTATCAATGTTGGCCATATCACCAGTGGTACCGTCAAGAGTATCAGTAATAGTTACACCCGTAATTAATACGGCTTCACCAGATGCACTGGCATCAAAGGCAAAGGAACCCCAGGTATAGTCAGTTGCGCCGACGATAACACTACCGGTAGCAGGAACCCCAAGGGTCCGCACTACTAAAGCGCCGGCTTTAATGGTTTGGGTGTTAGCTGTAACGGCATACGAACCACCAGCAGTAATTGTGCTGTTGGTAATTAAACCTTTAGCAGTCACATCGCCAGCGGCGGTCACAGCGGCGGCAATAGTATCATCCGTAGCATCACCATCATCACCCGCGGTAGCCGCTACTCTAACTTTCAAACCAACCTTAGTCACCCCGACCGGGAAGATATGGGTACTGGTAAAGTCGAGTTCACGGTTAAGGACGACAGAGCCATCGGCGCTACCATCCACCGGACCCATTAACAAGTTGCCGGTCGCCATATCCACCAATCTTGCATTGGTCACATCGCCAGTGGCAAAATCATCGCCAAAAGCGAGGTTGATAGAGAGGGCCGAAACCCGAACTGACTCACCTTTGACATCAAAGTCAAAGACAGCCAACAACTGGTTATCAGCTTGAGTAATTTTGCCAGTTCCTGGAGTAGAAGCACTCTTGGAAATGGTCAAAGCACCCGAATTGATGGTTTGGTTGGCATCAGGGGCTCCAGTCCAGCTACCAGAAATGGTAGGAGTAATGTAGAAGCCATATAATTGACCCTTACCCCATACTAAAGTATTGCTACCATCAATCACATCGCTGGATTCAGTCAAACCAACTCCATCTGCGATATCAGAACGAATCTTTAAGCGAACGGTATCACCTTTAGCCAATGTCATATTGACTGGCCAAGAAACTTTACCATCAGCACTCCAAGTCGCGGCAGTGCCTAAAGTGACATTATGGGTTACATCCCATAACTCCATATTGATAGTGTCGCTGGTCTCGGCAGTACCGCCCTTCATCGCCGAAATCCGTTCAATCGTAATAGCTTCAGTGGATCCAGCTGTAAGCTTAAAGGTGTTGTTGTCAACATCTACATCGCCCACATCAGGAGTAGTGTCGCTCACTGAACCGTCTTCGGCAATTGTAAGCGTACCGATAGCCAGAAGGACTGTTGTCATCGCATTACCCCACACGGGGGCTCCGCTGACGGAAGTAGCGTTAGAAATAATATCACTATTTGCGGCAATGCCTAATTTAATGGTAAAGCCCGCAACGGTCCCATTAACGATACCGGCCCGAATGTAGAAATCCTGTGAGCCAGTCAAACTATAGGATGGGTTGATGTAGACCTGGGCCCGATGATTGGCATCAAAGCCACCAGCAGTGCTCCCGACTTGCAAGCCATCTGCTGTCAACACTTGGATATTTTCCACATCTGAATCAAGAGATAAACCCTCCCGAGTTACCCAAATTTGAGTAACTGCCACAGTGGTGCCAGTAGCGGCCGTCATGGTAAAGCGAGTGAAGTTCATATTGGCGGCATCTGCAATGCTTACAGAAGCCGGGGTCATGCCAGACAAAGCTACGGACAGGCCGCCAGTCGCGGGAGTGACAGTGCCACTACCCACGACAAACTGCCAGAAGATATCAGAATTGTAACTTGGCAATGTGTAACCATTCTTTACCTGACGGGTCCAAGCCAAATATTCGGACACTGGCCGAACATAGAGCTTGTAAGTGCCGTTAGTAAGAGTGGTGGACATTTTAATGTTCCAAGTAAAGGAGATTTGGCCTCCATTAGGAACATCAGCGCCATCGTAATAGACAAACCGGTTATTGTTCAGCACAAAGCTGGACAAATCGAGGAAGGAAGGTGTGCCATCCTGCATAGGAGTTTGGCTACCAATTCCCCAGACGCCAACAGGAACTTGTAGAGTCCCAGCGGGCAAAGCGGATTTGCCTTTAATGGTTACTCCAGACCGGTTAAGTAAGTTCAGCGTCAGAGGAATAGTTTGGCCAGCAGTTACCCCTTGGTATTCGTGGGCCAATCCATCTGCGCTAATCGTACCGCTCTGAGATACCCATTCATATTTGTAGACAGTCACGGCTGCGGCACTGGGCGCTACCATCCAGATCGACATGGTCACGGCGGTTACCCAGGCGAGCGCGCGAGTCATCTTTTTAAAAGCATTATTCATGTATATTTTGTTCTTTCGAATTATTATATAAGGACTTTGTTTTTCGCTTTACTCCCCCATGGCTTAAATGCTCAATTGATGCATTCAAGCCCTGTGAAGAGGTTCATCTCTGACTTGAGCTAACGCGAAATTTTATGCGTTGTTGCTCTCGGTCTAAAGCCACAGATTCAGGAAGAAATGTAAAATTTCAAATGAAGAATGTAAAATGGCAGAGCCCCTCCTCTCCTCCTTTAGTAAGGGGAGGTTGGGTGGGGATTGATCAGTTACTCCGGATTATTTAGATTTTCTGCTTCTCCGCCAGTACTAACTGGAATGGTTTGAGGAATAATATCAGCTAACACGACGCCATTAATCACTAGGCGCAAAACTGTAATGTAGCCGTCTTTAACTGTTCCACTTAAAGCAACATTGCTGGCGCCAATATATTGGTCTAGCGCCACAGGGGATGAAATAACCACGATGTACTGATTGCCACCAAAGAAAATGGCTGGTTGTCCACTAGCAGTTCCGATGCGGCCAGCTAGTGTCTGGAAGCCGGTTAAGCTCACTGCTATTACGGGTGGCTGATTGGAGCTTGTAATGGACGTAGGAGTTGTTTTAACTACCTTAGGATTCACTACAGCTACGGTTTTGTCGTCAGTTTCAATAATTTTGTCAGTTTGGTTATCTTCGGTTTGACCAGCGGCAATTTCGTCCCGAATCGCCACAATGGTTTGCTTAATATCATCGCTGGGAGCAGTTTGTTCGATATCCTCTAAAATAGTTTTTTGATCAGCTAATAAATTATTAAATTTTTCCAATAAAGCGGCGGCAGAAGCGGCATCTCCACTTTCCCCAGCTTTCTTCAAGGTTTCTCTGGCACTAACCAGCGCAGATTGGCTTTCTTGCAAGATGGTATGGAGGGCTTCTTCGCGGCCTACCGAGGCCTCGAGATATTTAATCCGTTCATCCGCAATATTCAAACTTAGTTCGGCTTTTTTGACCGGATTAGAGATAACCGCCATCTCGATAGTTTCTAATACTTTTCTGACATTAAATAAAATATCGCCAGGGTTAGAGCTTTGCGCCACCGCCCCTGTGACTATGGAGCCCATAAATACCATGACCACTACGGCAATGGTGGCCGGCATAGAAAAAGACAGCCGGTGGGGAATTAAGGCCTTCTGCAAGTGCTTTAAGGAGACGGCTAATTCCGCTTTAGTTTCGCCGGAGGCAATCGCATCGGCTAACTCAATTTGACCAATTGATTGGAATACCCGATCTCTGATGGCTTGTTTTTTACTGATGCTCAAGACACCCTTGTTTTCCCCAAGAGTGCGCAGTTGGGCTTCTAATTGGTCGAAATTAGCAGAAGACATAATTTGATTAGAGATTAGTGACTAGCGAATAGTGGTTAGAATTTAAGGAAAGCAATCCCCACCCTACCTCCCCTTCGCAAGGGAGGAGTTAATCTTGCTCCCCTCCTACACCTCCCCTTACTAAAGGGAGGAACTAATTTATTCCCCTCCTCTCGGAGGGGGGTTAGCGGTGCCATGTATCGAACGGTACATGGGGGAGGAGTGCCTACCCGATATTAGTTAATAAAAATACCTGCTTATCTTCAAAGATAAGCTGTTAAATAATGAAATATTGTTAACCGATGATGTATTCATTGCATCATCGTCCTGGCTTCGTCCAGGATCTTATACGATTCTGGATGCGCCCATCCTGGGCTTACCTGAATGACGACGACAACGAATGAATTACACCCCCAGTTTCCTAATCTGACTTGGCACAATTGCCATTTCCCTTAACGGGACAAGCCGGACTAAGATAAACGTGATTTGAGCTCCTGCAGAGCCCTGTGTGTTAAAGCGCGAATGTTACCCTCTTTCTTTTTCATAATTTGGGCAACACGCGCAATGGGCTGATCTTCGATATACCGCAGCACCAACACTTGTTTGTATTCCGGTCGCAACTCATTGAGAGTTTCCTCTAATTGGTGTTGTTCGGGATACAAATCCATTCCCCCTTCGACATCAACAATTTCGGGCAAATTGTCGAAAGGAATCGTTTGGTGGGTGGTGCGATAGTAATCGATCACACTATTCCGGGCAATGGCAAACAGCCAAGTGGAAAATTTCGTATCGGCTTTCGGCTTGAAAGTTTTAATTCCCTTCCAAACCTTCAGGAAAACCTCGGCAGTAATGTCATCGGCCACACTCTCGTCTCTAGTTTTTAAATAAACGAACCGGTAGATATATTCTGCCCACAGCTCGTAAATTGCCCCAAAGGCCTTATTGTCACCCTTGGTGGCTCTGGCCACTAAGTAATCCGGAGTTTGGGTAATGGCAGGATGTGGGTTTGAAATGGGCATTAAGCTCTTACGTTAGATATAACGACAAAACTGCCTGATTTGTTACAGACACCAGCAATTATCAGCTCTGGAAGCTCACAATTTGAATATGACTTATTGGACATTTATGGTGTCTCCGCCAGCTGGCGGATAAGTTTAAAATCTGATTTTTGTCCACCTGATTATACGCAAAACTCTCCAAAAAAGCAATACACGCCTCTGTCCAGCCATTTCATCAATGGTCTGTCCTATAAAACCCCCTTGGTCCAAGGGAGTTTTAATTGAATAGGGGTTGTTTCAAGAAACTTAGCTCGTAGTGTTATTCGTGGTATTGTTGGTATTGTTTGCGGTGTTATTGGTAGTTGTGTTGTCGTCCTCATCGTCTTCGTCGTCTTCATCATCCCTGTCGTCATCCAAATCCTCTTTCTCCTTATCCTTAACTTCTTGCTTCAGGGCTTGGCGTTCTGCTTTGGATAATTCCTGCCAAATCCGCAGGCGCGCTTCGCGCTTAAGAACTGCGGCTGAACCGGGGAATTCGCGATCTTTCAGTTCTTCTAAGCGATCGTCGCGCTTGCTTTCCACATCATTCAAATGAGTAATGATCTTTTGAAAAACTGCTTTTTGCTTATCGTCCTTGGCATCCGCCATCTTACCTTCAAACTTAGCTTGCAATTCATTCAGCCGTTCGATAGATTTGGCCAATCTTTCGGCCGCTTCTTCGTTATGTTTTTCCCATAACTCTTTGGCCCGACTCGTTAACTCGGTGGGGTTAACCTTTTGCAGGGCTTGCCATTCCTTTAGGCGTTCTGTACTTAGTTTATTAAATAGGTCGGCTTTCCAGTTATCCGAAGTCGCCAATTTTTCTTGCCATCTTTCGATAGCTTGATCGAGGTTATATAACGGGTCCCCCGGCCCCGCGGTATTAGCTATAGTGGCTGTTCCCCCGCCCAGAGCTAACAATCCGATAATGATCCAGGGTATGAATCCCATAACTACTCCTTTAGTATTAAATTGATATGCCCACTTATTATATCGCCAGTAAACGGGTTTTGTTACAATCCCGCCACTAATTCTGGTCTTTACTATCGACCACAAAACCTCCTTTTCCTCGGGAGTTAATTCGCTAGCACCTTGAGCTAATAGGTGTTTAAAGTGATTCATCGATTAATTTACGCAATTGTTTTAAGCCACGATGGAGCAATAATCGGGTATGCCCCGCTGATTTCCCGATAATATGGGCAATTTCCTCGTGATTTAACCCCTCACTAAACTTTAAATTAATAATTTCTTGGGTAACAGGAGGGAGATTTGGTATGTGCTGAATTATCAGGTCAAATTCTTCTACCTGAATCACGCCTAGTAGCTCATCTGGTTGGGTGTCTGCGATATTGGCCCAAGCCGATTCGCTGAGTGTTGCTCTGGGGTGGCGCTGGCGGTGGCGGTGATAACTGGCAATCAGGTGACGAGCGATGGCATATAACCAAGCTGAAAATCGTACCTCAGGATTTGCCCTATAAGTCGGCAAACTGAAATAAGCTTGGGTAAAAACTTCCGCCGTAACATCCTTGGCTTCTTCATGGTCGCCTCCAATCCGAAAGAGCACATATCGGAATATTTTATCAATAAACTGGTGGAAAATGGGCTCAAAGGCATTTTTATCCCCCGTTTGACACGCTTTGATCAATTGTTGAATGTCAGTTTCAGATAAAGCCATTGTTCCCCATCTATTATTTAAATCGTTTAATTGGCGATTTTGTTACACTTATTCTGTCTATTGCATCTTCTACGATAATTCCCCCACCAAGACAGATCTCGCCCTTATAGAGTACCAGGGATTGGCCGGGAGTAATGGCCCGCTCGGGCTTTACGAACTCGAAAAAGTAGCCCTTTTTGTCTTTACCCAACTTGCCGCGACTGGTTTCCGGAGTGTAGCGGGATTTGGCCGTTAAAACAATGTCCATCAAATCAGCCGGCTTAATGGTCTTGGCATTAATTAGATGAAAACCGGTCAACCGAGCAATTTTAGCATAGGTATCTTTATCATCCCCGACAATGACCTGGTTTTTCTTCATATTTTTGCCGATGACATACATCGGTTTGACGGTGCCAGAGAGACCTTCGATCCTCCGTTGTCCAATCGTGTAAAACCAAGCTCCTTCGTGTTTACCCACTTTTTTGCCTTCTTTGGTCACAATATCGCCTTCTTTTTCTGGTAGACGAGTCTTAAGAAAGGATTTTACATTAATATTGCCAATAAAGCAGATGCCTTGGCTGTCCCTGCGATCAGCCGTGGGCAAATTTACTTTTTTAGCCATCGTCCTGAGGTCGGATTTAACATAATCCCCCACCGGAAAGATACATTTCTTGAGTTGGTCTTGGGTGAGCCGATACACAAAATAGGTTTGGTCTTTAATCGGATCTTTACCTTTCAGAAGAAAGTGTATCAAGTTGCCAGTATCAGGTGACAAGCAATCCCCACCCAGCCTCCCCTTCGCAGGGGAGGAGTTAATGTAACTCCCCTCCTGCCCGAGGAGGGGTTGGCGGTGCCATGTATCGAATGGTACATGGGGGAGGAGGGAGAGTTTGCCTGATACCTGATACTTGATACCTGACACTGTTCGCTTGCGGATATGATGACCAGTCGCAATATAATCCGCCCCTGATCTCATCGCTTTTTTGAAAAAATCATCAAATTTGATTTCGGTATTACACATCACATCCGGATTCGGAGTTAATCCCGCTTCATATCCCTTGAAGAAGGGGTCAATTACCCGTTTTCTGTAATCTTGCTCAAAACTCCACACCTGATATGGAATTTTCAGGAATTTACACACTTTTACCATATCTTTGTAATCCTGATATAAAGGGCACTCGTCTATCTGCTTGATCGGGAAAGACCAGTTTTTCATATAGACCCCCACGACCTCAACCCCTTGTTCTTTTAGAAGATACGCGGTGGCAGAGGAATCGACCCCCCCACTCATCATCACAAACACCACCGGGGTTTTTCTCTTTTTCTTGGGGGTAATTTTAAGGGGGCTGGAGACAAAATAATCCATCCAATGCCAATGTCGCTTTGCGACATTGGTTCCGCTTCCCGAAACCTTTGGGTTCGGGACATCGGAACTACTTTTTCTTTTCACTAAAACCACCACCTTTTTAGCTAACGTCTTCTTTTTAACCGATTTCCCGAATAGTTTTAACTGTTTCGCCATTTATCTCGACCTCGACATTTAATCAATCTCTATTTTATCATACCTTGACTCAAGGATTTTCCTGTGCTACACTATAAAAACTCTGTTCATCTTCGAGTAAAAGATAACAGAAAACTACCTTGAAATGACTCCTCAAAGAAGGAAAAAAGGAGGCAGAAATGCCAGAACCAGAAGAAAAGAAAGAATCTCCGCCCCCATTCCCGCTTCACAAGCATTTGCCGGGAATGATAAGAGAAACGGTTACTAACCTCGATCTCGCAGGGTTCATCACTCTTGTGAAGTTGGCTGAAAAGATTAGAATTCCCGAGAATCACGATGAGATTTCCAAAACAATCGATGATGGCGTTGAACACCTTACCGCCTGGCTCCAACACGCGAGCACTATGGCAGTAGTCAAGCTCCAACAGGAAGCAATCGCCAAACTGGAGAAAGAAATGGAAGAAGTCGAAGCAGAGACACCGGCCAGGAGAATTATCAATCAAACTACTCCCGGCCCCGCTTTCACCGATGACCCCCTCCCTGAAACTAGCAGGGATGAATCGGAACTGGAACTCCAGATCGCCGCCGAATCCGGGAAAACCCGGGAAATGGAAGAACCCGGCCCCGCCTTCCCCGACACGCCCTTCCCCGGCCCCCCAGTTGCTGTGATTGAGGCATTGATCAAACGCGAAGCTGACGATGACGCAAGTCACCCCAACTGCCCCGACTAAAGCTACGGATAATCCGTAGCAACTGCTTGGTACAAACTCCACCTACCTTACAGGCCCCACTCGGGGCCTTGTTTTTATCATTGACTAAGTAACTTTTCTGTGCTAAACTACAATAATTCTGTTGGTTGATTTTAAAACAACCGAAAGATGTATCTTGCCACAAGGAGGCAAATTGAATGGCTAATAAAGACAAAGATGCCACAGAACCATTGCCTTTGCACAAGGCATTACCAGACATGATAACCGATACGGCAATCAGGAACGATGTCGCCGGATTTCTACGCCTGCTCAAGATTGTGGAACAGGTTAAGATACCTGACAATCACGCTGAAATTATGCAATCCATCCATGAGGGATGGAACACCATCAAAGACGATCTCGAATGCCAGGTGATGATGGCCAAAGCCACTATGGACATGGCCATCTATAAGCGCGATATGGATCAGAGCGCACAGGACGAAGTTGATTTTGCTGACGATGAAGAGAGGCGAAAAGAACAACAGGACGAAGCAGAGCTCGAGAAAATCGAAGCCAATCATCATTCCATTGGCGAGATAGCGCAGGAAGACCCGCATAAATACTACCCTACCAAACACCCCTGATCTTACGGATCAGAAAGAACAATTTGCTCTTAACAGGCGCCACCCGGCGCCTTGTTTTTTTATACGATTCTGGACGCGCCCCATGGGCTTGCCAGAATGACGCCTCAAAAACCAGCCATTGGAGTTAAAGTGTTTCTGTTTTCTCGCCCCATTGAGCAAATTCTGATTGCCAATAGCAAAATCGCCCGGTCTGGATGAGCC
>CAYIGX010000006.1:3805-9828 GCA_964363095.1 uncultured Candidatus Saccharibacteria bacterium | reverse complement strand
ATCATAATAATAGTTGATATTTTGTTTACTGGAATTAACAAAGGTTAATTGTGCTAATGTTCCAGTATCAATCTGATATTGCCACAAATTAGTGGTGCCGCCGGATTGGCGGAAAAAAATAACTTTATTATTGCTGGCAATATCACCCTCCCAATCTTTATCGGTGAGGTCTTTAGGGATGGCGTAGTCGGTAGGTGGAATATTATTTGCGTTATGCCAGTAGAGGGTATTAGCTGTGCTGTAGATAACATATTTGTCATTAGTTTTGACGGAATTAAAATCCATAACATTGCCAACAGCGATTATCGTCGAGAGATCAGAAACAAAGTCATAATATCGTAGCTGGGTAGCCTCGAAATCATAGGGATTTAAATTCATGTAGGCTAAACCATTTTCGGCTAAATCCAGGAGTATATCGTCGCCGGCAATTTCGTTTAGTACTGCCACCTCATCATTAATATTGATAACCGCTGCTCGGCCAATTCCGCGAAAATAATTTTTAAGCGAAGTGGAGTTAAAAATTATAATTAATACCACAACAGCAACTACTGCCGTCAATATCAGCATTAAATCGTGATTAATTTTGAATGTTTGTTGTTTTTTCATACTCCCTCTTGTTAATTGTACTATAAATTTATCCGAATTTTGAGTGGCTTGACAGTTAAATTAGATAATGTAGTATAAACTTCAGGTAGTCATTTGTACCTTCTACCTCTTTGAATCAAGGCCTTTCCCTGCACTACCTCATATAAGCCCCCGTCGCCAGACGGGGGCGCCTTTTAATTTAGTTAGTTGCCCCTTAACAAAAAATCTGGTTTTGATATTCTAAAACCACTTAGGCGAGTTATCTTTCTGTGGTGGGAAATTACGGAAAGATAAATTTCAACCGTCTGCACCTTGAGGAGGAAAAGGGTATGGATAAAAGAGAAAGGAATGCTCACTATCGGTTGGTGATCGAAGCTCTAAATGAATGCGAACTGCGCTTCTCGCTATCTCCTCGATTGGACGGGAAGCACTCTTGCGGGGGTTGGTATTTAGATGGTGTGATTACCATTCAAAATAATCCCAACATCTGCAACACGATACTTTATCTCATTCATGAGGCCTTGCACCATGCATTTCCTCGCAGGCAAGAAAAAAGTATTACACGCTTGGCTGAGCAATTATTTTGTGCTTTTACCACTACCCAGTTGGATGTCATCCGAAGCTATATTCCTCGATACTGCAAGTACAAATAAGATTTTCCTTGCACTACCTCCTATCGATAGACCCCGTCCACCTGACGGGGTCTTATTTTATATTGGAAATAAGCAAATCATTTGGAAAATTGTTATAATTGATCAATGGCGATGTTGATATTATCCGAACAGGCGAAAAGTTTACGGCCGGGTATTTACCGGCATTACAAAGGACCAGAGTACGAGGCGCTACGGGTAGTAAATCATAGCGAAACTCTCGAGGAATTAGTTTTATATCGGAGATTAAATGACAATAGTTACTGGGCGAGGCCGCTTCAGATGTTTTTAGAAAATGTTGATATTGCTGGCGAAGCGATGCCGAGATTTAAATTCTTACGAGAGAATCAATGAATGATGTAGTTTATATTCTGCACGGGCTGGGAGGGGATTCAAAAGATAATTGGTTCCCATGGTTAAAGCAAGAACTAAAGAATAGGGGATACACGGTGGCGGTACCGGATTTTCCGGACTCGGTCGTACCTAAATTGGACGAATGGTTAAGTGTTCTAAAAAGCACCATCGGTCAGTATGGCGAAGGTATTTTGATCGGACATAGTTTAGGGGGGCTCCTCGCAATTCAATATCTACTCTCGGGCGGCCAAGCGCCTAAAGTTATTTTGGCGGACACTCCCTTCCAGAAGGCGGATATTTTGCCGGGATTAGACGATTTTTTCCCCGAACCCGAAGCAATTAAATCTTTGCGTCAGGCCGAATTCACTCCCACCTCGTCAGTGGACAGGATGATAGAGTTGGTTAAAGATGAAGCGGAACCTAAGCCCACGGAATTCATTATTATCCAATCCGATAACGACCCCATAGTTTTGGCGGAGGACGCCAAAAAATGGGCTAAGGCCTTGGACGCCAAGCTGATCATTTTGCCCGGGTTAGGCCACTTATACGGCGATACCTTGCCAGAAATCTTAGATTATCTCTAAATAGTGGGGATAACTGCCTCCATTGACAAAAAGTTGCGTCCCGACTACTCTTTTCTTGTGGGTGGAGTTAGGATTTTTAATTTGGTAAAGAAATAAACCGCAAGCGGATTCATTTGCGGTGTTTTATTATTAATTTTTATGGAGATGAAGAGATCTGCGGTTAATAAATTGGTTTCGATAGTGAGTGGTCTGGCTTTAGTCATTACTAGTTTAGCTCCGGGCAACATTGTTTTAGCCCAGTCCCCCCAGGGTGA
Organism: uncultured Candidatus Saccharibacteria bacterium; assembly: GCA_964363095.1. Taxonomy (GTDB): domain Bacteria; phylum Patescibacteriota; class Kazan-3B-28; order Kazan-3B-28; family UBA10110; genus UBA10110. The sequence continues at coordinate 7,401 of CAYIGX010000006.1, read as the reverse complement.
TACGCCAGCTTGTAATCCAACGGATAATTTGGTGATAAATGGCAGTTTTGAGACACCAATAGTTACCAATGAGGCCAACTGGGATATTTATTTAGGAAATGGCTCGGCGGTGCCAAGTTGGAAAGCAAATTGGACCGGCGCGTTCGAGGGGGCGCCTACAGCCGCCAACATTGAACTGCAAAAAATCCCCCTTAATGGTTGGGCGGCGCAGACAGGCGATCAATGGACGGAATTAGATACTGATTGGGGCGGTCCCAGTAGTCCGCAAAGCGGTGAACCGGCTTCTATTAAACTCTACCAAGATGTGCCGGTAACTTATGGCGCCCGCTACACATTAAGTTTTTATACCTCGCCTCGTCCGGGGCAAGGTGCCAGTGAAAATGTTACTAAAGTAGAATGGGGCGGCACTATCTTAGACACTATTATAGAAGATGGCTCTACCCTGCCCACCACAGATTGGAAACTGCATACTTACACTGTTACGGCCACCGCCACTACTATGGCATTGTCTTTTACCGATATGGGCATACCTAATTCGTTGGGTGGATTTTTGGATAACGTGTCATTAAAACAGGTTTGTGTGCCACAAACTTGTGAATTTGAACAACAATCTGGTTGGTATGGCGAATACTTTAATTATCCGCGCAACCATCCAGATATGAATTTAGATCCTAGTTTATGGCCGGATAAAACTCATGGTGATCCAATGAGTAATGTGGCGCCTTGGACAGCGGATTGGTATACCGATCCTTATATGCGGTTTACTCAAGTCGATTCAAGCTTAACCTTTGGTAGCTTTTTCCCGTTCGATCCGCCCAAAGATGAAGAGATCGATAACGAACATGACTATCATTTTGGGGCGCATTGGTCAGCCAAAGTTATTGCTCCCGCAGACGGGGACTATGCCTTTACTCTCACCGCCGATGACGATGCCTGGTTGTACTTAGATGGTGTCTTAGTAGCCGACAACAGTGGAATTCATCCTCCAATTACTATTAATGACACACTGGCCCTCACTACCACTCCGAAAATTATAGATATTTATTTTGCCGAACGGCATGTTGTGCTATCACATATGTATTTTGCTTTCACTGGCGATATTCAACCCCAAATCGTGCCGTATAATCGGGCCTGTCCAGAACCGGAGCCCAAGGACCCGCCCAGAGTTACTTTAGAAAAAACAGGTGAATATGATCAAGGTAATATCAACAGTTTGGGACAGATTACTTATGAGCTCGACTGGACAATTACTGGTGAAGGTTCCTTAGAGAATGTCATGATTACCGATCCATTGCCGGCAGGCACGCAGTTTGTGTCAGCTTCCGACGGCGGCACATTAGAACCCAGTAACATTGTTACTTGGGATTTGGACACAAAATCGGCAGGAGATGCCGGAACAGTTTCTTTTATAGTGTCTTTGGATGCCGCTTTTGCGAGTGCGATAGTGAGTACCGATCAGGGCTTGCGTAAAAATGGCACTCCAGTTATTCCGGCTCGCAGCATCCCAGAAAATACTTTGGGAGCACCCCAATCAACGGGCGCCGATTTTGATGTCCCGGGCGTACCGGAAGACGAATGGTTTTATTCGTTAGGATTCCCCACCGAAACCAAAACTGCCAGCATTACCCTCGAATTTGCCACCTCTGTTTTTAATGGACCCGGGCAAGATCTGCGAATCTTTGAGGTGACTTATGGCCCTGGTACTGGCTACCCGATGGAAAGAATTACTGTTGAGGTTAGCCAAGATCTGGTGACTTGGATCGATTTACCCGGGTTCGTTAATCGGGATGGGATAGTTCATTTACCCGCTGATATACCGTTCATTAAATATGTGCGGTTGACCGATGCCAGCAATGTGAATCTTTTTGAAGATACTGCCGATGGTTATGATGTGGATGCGGTACTGGCCCTGCATCCGGGCGTTTGCGAGGTTAATAATACAGCAACATTAACTGGCGATTTCCAGCAAACAGAAACTACCACCATCCCCATCACTGCCAATGCTGAATTTTTGTTGACGATTAATGAATCAGCCTGCGTCCCTTCTAATCCGCCTGCCCATACTGTTTCCGGAATGAAGTTCAACGACAAAGATGGTGATGGCATTAAAGACGAAGGCGATAATGGTTTGGCTGAATGGACCATTTATGCCAGCAAATTCCTGCAAACCATCGAAGTGGAAGCCGAAAATGATATCCCGACCAGTCCAGAATTCTGGACCAATGAATTAGATTCTGGCAAAGAATATATTTTGCGTGTTTCTGGCACTTATGATGCTAATGATTCAATTACTGCCGATGCCAAGTACTCTATTCGCACAGGTCCAGATTGGACTGACATAGTGGAAAACTATGAATCCTATGGCCCAACTCTCTTAGATCTCTTTATCGATGATGTCGCGCCCAATTGGGGTGTCTTTAATCCGAGTCACATTTATTGGCAGACGATTACTGGTACGGGGGCCCAAGTTAAATTACAGATTTATGAAATCTATGCCCAAAACGATAGTGGCGCTTTAACTGTGGATGTCTACGAAGTTATCGATAAACAAATCACGGACGAAGATGGCAATTATCAATTTACTTTCCCAGAGGATATTGGCGAAGTAATGATCTCGGAACAAACCCAAGATGGTTGGTTAGAAACTCTACCTAGCCCCGATGGTTACTACACGGTGTCTACTGACGAAAATTACACGGATAAAGATTTTGGTAATCATTACACTATTCAAATTCCCGGCACAGTTACCGGAATGAAATTCAACGATCATAACAGTAATGGCGAGACAGACGACAACGACGCCGGTCTTGCAGATTGGAAGATCTATGCCGGCAAGTTAGTCGATACCTTCGAGGTAGATTCTCAGAGCAATAGCGAGGATGGCGATGGTGACGCTGTTCAAAGCAATATTGTTCTGAACAATCTCCAGAAATATATCTTGCGGACAACTGGCACCTTTACTGCTGGCGACAGCATTACCGCAGATGCCCAATATTCCATCCGGTCCGGACCCGATTGGACCGATTTAGTAGAGAACTATGGTGGTTATGGTATTGAACTGTTGGATCTCTGGATTTCGAGCAATTTCCATCTCTGGGGTTCGTTCAACCCGAGTCATACCTACTGGCGCACTGAAATTGGTACGGGCAATACGATCAACCTGCATATTCACGATATTTTTGCTTCGAACAATGTCGGTAAATTAACTTTACAGATTTACGAAGTATTGGCGGAAACAATTACCGACGAAGATGGTAATTACACCCTTAATTTGCCGGTTGAACTCACTGGAGAAGTCATTGTGGCAGAAGAAACTCAAACCGGTTGGACGCAAACCTATCCGATGCCATTGGGTTACCACACTGTCTCGGCAGATGGGTTAACTGAAAATATTAATTTTGGCAACCATGATATCTTAGATCAGAATGGTGGAGACGACGAACAGGGAGATGACGAGGAAGATGACGAAGAAGATGAAGACAACGATGATGGTGGAGTTACTGACCAAGGTGGGTCTGGTGGTGGTGGCGGTGGTCCTGTTATCCCTCCGGTTGGCCCGACGGGCGGTTCTGACGATGAGGGGGGAGTTGGCGGGG
>CAYIGX010000006.1:0-3795 GCA_964363095.1 uncultured Candidatus Saccharibacteria bacterium | reverse complement strand
TAATGCCAACCCCGGCGGTGGCCAAACTGGCGGCTCCGGTTTTGGCGGAAATGGTGGAAGTAGACAACTTGCTTTAGGTCCAGGCGGTAACGAAGGTGGCCTACAAGATCAGGGCGATGTCGCCGGCGAGGAAATCGCTGACGATGAACAGAATAATAATCAAACCGGTGGTGGTTGGGGTGGCTGGAGAACATTTGGTATCATCGGTATCTCATTACTATTGTTGCTCCTGATTATTTACGGAATTTATAAATGGATGAGTCGTAAAAACAATGTGATAGGGGATCATTAGATAGCTTCTTGTGCACAATAGATGAAAAATTAAAACCAGCCCTTGCAGGGCTGGTTTTGGTGTGGCATCAGCACGATAAATATTTAAAAGTTTTTATGGTTGACAAAAAGTGTTTTTACTGTTATAATATAATAATACTGTTCGAGGCCTATTAGGCCGAGAACTAAACAGATTAGTTCTCGCTGTGCTCGAACGATAAAACAAAAATAGAAAATGGTGTTGACTCCTAATAAAAACATTGCATTAGTTACCATCTCTCCTAACTGGCAGGCGGGGATTTTGACTACCCTGAAAGTTTTTCTAGTTGCCAGCTCCACAGTTCTATTTTTAACTTCTGGTCATCTGGTTTTAGCGGCCGGGTTACAAGGGAAAGAAATGGAACTGATTCAACTAACTAATCAACTGCGGCAAAATCAAGGTGTGTCGATGTTGGCGGTCAACCCAGAATTAACTGCTTCGGCCTTATTGAAGGCGCAAGATATGGCAAAGAATAGTTATTTCGGTCATGCCAACTTGGCGGGCAATCGCATGGCCTATTGGATCAAATTGTCCGGTTACAATTATTTGCGAGCCGGAGAAAATTTGGCTAAAGGATTTACCAACACGAGTGATCTAATGACAGCTTGGGTGAATAGCCCAACTCATTATGCGAATTTGATTAATGATAATTATCAAGAAATTGGTGTCGGGATGGCGCAAGGTTATTTAAACGGCAAATTCACCATTTTTGTGGTGCAACATCTTGGTCAGCCCATGCCAAGGGTAGATTTAACTCCAACTACTTTGGTGGCATCAATTAATAATATCCCAAATGTCTTGGGAGATAATCTAACGGCTGATTTTGTGCCATCTATTCCTGAACTACAATTTGTTCTGCCAACAACTTCAACGAGTGAATCTGCAATCGTCAACGATTCGCCGGCTGGAACCATGTGGTTAGCTTACGAGGATATTAAAAGTAATTTAAATAAAAACCTTATCCCTTCGGCCTATGCTGCTGTGCCTAGTCAGGTGATTCTTGATACGCGGGGTTATGGGGCCGCTCAGATTCTGTTTGTGGTCTCGGCTTTCTTGGGCTTTTGGGGTTGGCTATCGATGCTGATGTGGCCGATCTACGCTTGGCTCGAGAAGTTAAAAAGTAGAATCTAACTATGCCCTGAGCGAGCGGTGCCCCGTATACCATATGGTACTGGGGTCGAAGGGCTACCTTGTAGTATTTCTCAGCTTGCCCCGCGAATGCTGGGCTTCACTCGAACAATAAAAAGAACCCCCGGCCGAAACGGCTGGGGGTTGTGACTACTCGATGCACTTCTAGCCCGATAATAATACAGGTTTAGTTCGATTTTGTTGGGCAGGGAAGTGCGAAAGGTACATAGTCAAGGCGGATTCAGAAGTTCTCAAATAAGTTTTTTAAGTGCCCGGGGGAGCACCTCCAATCTATCTGCCACAATAGCAGATTGTATTTGCATTGCTGACTTCCATTGTTAATTATATGAGTTGAGAAATTTTTGTCAATAATCGTTTTCAGCCGTCAGAGCCACTTTCTTGACATAAGGAGATAAAAGGTGTAAATTAGAGCCAGTTTGAACATCTGATTCCACCGTCATTCCCGCGTAGGCGGGAATCCAGAAAGGAAAACAAACAAAACATTCTTTCTTTTTTTGTCTGGATCCTCGGGTCCCCAGCATTCGCGGGGCACGGCAAGCCCGAGGATGACAAAAGGATAAATATTAATACATTGGGGGGATATTAAAACAACTGATTAATTTCGGTTGATGTTCATTATATATGCCATCAGTATATTCTTCGCCTGCCCGTTGCCATGGGACACGGCCAGGGAGCGAAGTCGAGAAGTACAATAATGTAACCCTTCGACTCAATCGCAGAAAGCGATTTCACTCAGGGAATAAATTACTCTAACCAGCTAGAAATGAACGCCTTATCTAAATACAACTTAACTGGTCAGCAAATTCACTACTCGTTTATTAATGTGTTAACCGGGTCGGATTTATCGTCCAGAAGGTTAGCCCTAATGGAAGCCAAAAGTAAAAACGATGGGCCGGTAGTTTGGCTAACCGGTTGTGTCCACGGCGAAGAGGTGGGCGGTATCGCTATTATTCAAGAGATCTTCAAGAAGTTAAAAAAAGAGCCGTTAATTTCCGGCGCAGTTTACGCCTTTCCTTTAATGAACCCCATGGGTTTCGAAATGGGGTCTCGCGGCATTGGTGTGAGTTCAGATGATTTGAATCGGTCTTTCCCCGGCAACCCCAAGGGCTCTTTGGCCGAACGGATTGCCGATAAAATTTTTACTACCATTATGGGGACTAATCCCGCTTTGGTTTTGGATTTGCACAACGATTGGACCCAATCAATCCCGTATACTTTAATCGATCCCTATCCCGGGGCCGAGCATAAAGAAGCTTACGAAAAAGTTAAGACCTATGCTGAGCAGACCGGATTTGTGGTGATTAACGAACAAGAAGAAGCCGATGACAAAGACGATCTAAAGCGGACTCTATCCGGGAGTTTATTATTGAAAAATATTCCCGCCATCACTTTAGAATTGGGCGAGGCCTATATTGTGAACGAACAAAATGTGGAAGAAGGGGTCAAAGCCATTTGGAATATTTTAATGCAGTTGGGGATGGTTATTGTCTCTGAGCAGAAAATGGATTATCCCATCCCCGCGGAACTAAAAGGCAAAGTGTTGCATTATTCGCATCAACCAGTGAGTTCCTCTTCGGGGATTATTCGCTTTAAGGTGAAGCCCGGCCAATTGGTCAAAAAAGATCAGCCGATCGCTAAGATCTACAATGTGTTTGGTCGGTTAGAACAAACCCTGGTCGCAGAACATGATGGGATTGTCTTAGGCCATGCCGATTCCTCGGTGGCTCTTCCCGGCGAGCCCATTGTCTCGTTCGGGTTCTTATAAAGTAGCGCTTCGATTTCACTCAGCGACTATGATATTAATCCCTGAACATGGTCGAAGGATTACTTTAGTTCCGAGCTTGACGCAACCAGTTTAACAGGTGTTCGGTGGCGACGACATCGTCTTCGTTGTAATCCAAAATATCTTGGAGTACTTTTTCGTCGCCAGTTTCGAGCCATTTCTCGTACCAGAAAATACTTTGGGCCCCACCTGCTTTTTGGTGGCGCCATTTATAATGCACAAACCGCGATTTGGCTAAATCTTTGATGGAATAAAAATACAACGGGAAAATCACACTGTTTTTAACCACATCAAACAAATCAACCAATTTAGACCGGAATTTATTTAGTTCCGGCGAACCGCCATATTTCTTTTCCAGTAAATCCAAATGCGCTTTTTCGTAATTGGCGAAATGATACACCAAATAATCTTCGGGCAGGGTCGGAAGCCAGGCCAAAAATTCTTGCCACATTTGTTTTTCGTCCTCCGGTTGCTTGGCCAGAAAATACACAAATTGCTCTTTTTGACCCTTGTATTGGCTGTCTGAGATTCTTTCTTCGTCATCCTGGCTTGT
>CAYIGX010000005.1:0-11354 GCA_964363095.1 uncultured Candidatus Saccharibacteria bacterium | reverse complement strand
AACAGATGTTACGGGAGTATCTATCCAAGAAGGATTGAACGCAGGAGGGCTGTGCGGGGAATCCTCCTCAACGGCTCAATGATGAGCCGTTCAATTCAGAAACTCTTTACCAGAGCTGAATAAAAAAAGTAGTGCCAGTTTTTCTTATTATGGTATAATGACATTATTGATACCATACCATATTAAGCATATGTCCTATCTAGACAATAAACTACAACAAAGAATCGATGCGAAAATGGCAGAGTTGCAAAAGTTGCGACCATTGCCACCGCAGGCAGTAATCAAACTCAAAGAACAGTTCGGGGTTGAGATGACTTACAATTCCAATGCGATTGAAGGAAATAAACTCACTCTGAAAGAAACCTTCTTGGTGATTAATGAGGGCATTACTATAAAGGGCAAATCGCTTAAAGACCATTTAGAGGCGAAGGATCACTACGAAGCGTTAAATTTCTTATACGAATTAATAGAACATAATACCAGACATACATTTTCTGAATTAATGATTAGAAATTTGCAGCAATTGATTGTTAAAGAAACTGACTCTCAAATTGCCGGCACTTACCGGACTGGCAATGTGGTTATCACCGGCTCAAGCCATCGGCCGCCTGCGGCACACGAAGTACCCAGATTGATGAAAGAATTAATTGAATGGGTAAGAAATAATCGAAGCAAACTACATCCTATTGAATTAGCGGCTTTGCTTCACCATAAACTGGTATATATTCACCCTTTCTTTGATGGCAATGGTCGTGTGGCGCGATTGGTAATGAATCTGATGCTGATGCAAAAGGGCTATCCTTTAGTAATGATATTAAAGAATGATAGAAAAAAATATTATCAAGTTTTAGAAGAAGCCGACAAAAAGAATTTCCTTCCATTGATTCACTTTATTGCCCAAGCGGTAGAGCGTTCTTTAGACATCTATCTGAACACTCTATTACCGTCTCAATCCAACGAGCGGACCTATCTACCACTTGCAGTTATTAGTAAACAAACACCATATTCAGAGAAATATTTGAATCTATTATCGCGGCAAGGGAAATTGGAGGCGCACAAGGAGGGGAGAAACTGGGTTACTACTATGGAAGCGGTGAAGCGATATATAGAAACACGACAAAGAAAGAGATAGTTGCCTCCTGTCAGAAGAAACTCCTAACTCCGGTATGGGCAGTTCATAAAGATACAAAAAACTCTTTACCAGAACTGATTTGTGGTATATTAAGATATCTCTTTGACATTACATCATCTCGACAAGAAAGGAGTGAATAATCTTGAGAGAACTATTGCCATACATTGGCATCTGCGATTTCATGAACTTCAGCCAAGTTCAGGAGATGCTGGCGGTATTTCAAGCCAATTTGCCCAAGGGCATGAAACGAAAACTGATGGTGGGGGCGATGATGAGTCATAAAACTCTTCATAATCTTTCCACGGAATGGGCAAAAGTATTTCCTGACAAGAACACAGTCGCATCCATCTTCGGGTCCGAAGAGGCCTACAACTGTCTGCACTATGTGGTGAGTCAATTTGATAATCGCGAGCTGTGGCGAGACATCGCCATTGCCATCTCTCATTATGGCGGTCTCGACATTCACGCTATTCAGTTGGATCGAGCAATCTGGCCCGATCCAGGACAGATTGCCAACGGGGTTCATACCGCTCGTCGCCATGTGGAGGTTATCCTTCAAATTAATGGCACCGCTCTCGATGAGGTGGATAACGAACCGAGTAAGCTGGTGAGAAAACTCAAAGATTACGAAGGTGTGGTCCATCGAATTCTCCTCGACAAGAGCATGGGTCGAGGCCTTACCCTCAACCCGGAGGAACTGGCGCCATTCATCCGGGCTATCAAATCGGATTTGCCCTGGTTGGGCGTGGGTGTAGCTGGCGGGTTAGGGCCCGACACACTGGAGATCATCCAGCCATTGGTCGAAGAGTTCCCGGATTTGAGCATCGATGCTCAGAGCCGACTTCGGTCCAGCGGTAATGCCGTGGATCCTATCGACTGGGACATGGCCAAGGCCTATTTGGTCAATGCCCTCAAGGTCGTTACTCCTAAGGTCGTTACTCCATAAAGCAAGTTTGTTCTTTAGAATAAATCAGCCGGTTACTCCGGCTGTTTTGATACCTAAAAGTTTTATTGTTCGAGGAATATACTCCCTCCCCACCCATGTACCACATTGGGGTACATGGCACCGCTAACCTCCCCTCAGGCAGGGGAGGGATTTGAAAGATGTTCTCCCTCAGGCAGGGGAGGAATAGTTTACAAGTCCAGTTGGTAAACTTGGGAGCCGGACATCACCCAGAAATAACCGACTTTTTCATCCACAAAAATTTTACTGGGGTTAGTCACGCCGCTTAAGATATATTGTTTGCGGTATTTGCCATCTTTATCAAAAGCCAGCACTCTGGTATTGGCAGAATCTAAGACATAGAGGCCGTTGGTATTCCAGCTGGCATAAATATCTTTAATATTACTTAGGGCTCCAGTATGCTCTGGTACTCCATTGAGATTATATTCAACTTTTACCCCTTGAGTGTATTTAACAACGCTCCCGTTAATTAAAAGATACATATCGCCATCAATCGCCAGGGCAGTGGCCCCGGCTAAACTGACGGTGGAGTTATCTTCAAAGAAAGGAGCGACTTTAGTGTATTTATCGGCAATCTGTTGATATTTCCAAATCTGATTATTGTCCGGGTCAAGTAAATAAAGCTTGCTGGTATAGGCCACAAAATCAACCGCATTGTTCCAAGTGCCGGTATCTAAATTCATTGCGCTCATCTGGTTGTTGGCCAGATCTAGCGTATAGATACTGGGGGGAGTAGTATAAACTACCATCCCGTTATCGGTCGGGGCGGCTAATTTAATTTTCTTTTCGTTGCTGACCAGTGAATTAATAATGCCAGATTCATTACGGCTGTAATTGTATTTATAAATTTTGTTTTGTTCGACATCATAAGTATAAATATCATTGCCGATAGCGAAAAGATTATCCACAGTAACCTTCACAGCTTTCCCGGCCGAAGATTCTAATTGACTAGAGAGCCCGGCAAAATCTACCGTTACTCTGGGGTTGGCATATCTTTTGACATTACTGACCTGATCTAGTTGGCCTTGGATGTCTACCAACACCAATAAAGCATCTTTTTTGGTGCCGTCGTATTTAGAGGCGGCCTCGGCCAGAGCATAGGCCTCGATCAACAAGGCATTGGCCCCCGCAGTATCTTCGTAAATTAAAGCGGCTTTAGCGGCATCCCGTTTTTGAATGGCGCTACTTAAGGAGGTAGTTGCCGTTTTCTTACTGACCCTCGCCGTATTATTATTAGATAAAGCCAAAGTTGAGATAACCAGCACTACTGCTAGGATTGCCACCGAGATTAACAAAATGCGGTTGCCATATTTCTGTTTTTTAATTTCTCCGACCCAGTAGCTAATAGAGGTAAATATCAGATCAACCACAGCAATTATTACCAACCAAGTATATTTGAATGACCGCAAGACAAAGTTACCGGTTTTCTTGATGGCTGAGCTTTTGGCCGCTCCGCGAGTTTTGTCGGCTAAGGAAGAGATGCCTCGGCTGATCCGGTTATAATCCATTTTTGGCAAATTCATGCTAGGCAACCGCTTTCTAGGGGAAACCGAAATGGTTTCCGGTTCGATCTCATCGGTAATATCTAATTCTTGCGCCATCTCATTCCGGCGGGTGGCTAAATTGTTAGTCGGGAGTTCTGTATCGTTGTCGTTATCCTCCCAGTCAGGACTGTGTGTCGCGGTAGAGGGATTAACTGGTTTAGCCCACAAGTTTTCGCTATTAATCCGAGAGTTGGAAATTGAAGCAACCGGCTCTGGAGTATATTTACGCCCGTATTCCGGCTCTAAACTGCCTACCCAGTTATCTTCTGGAGCGCCGTCTTCTTCCGTGGCCATTTCGGGCACAGAAAATTCAGCCACGATGACATTGGTTTTGCCGATATCACCTTCTTTTTCTAATTGGGCGGCTAGGCGGCGGGCGGCTTCGGCGGGGCCGAAACTCTCGATGATCCTTTTCACTTTATCAATAGAAAAATAATAAAGCAATTCGGCGGTACTGACGATGATTTTATCGCCAACCACCAAATCACCCTCGATCAAATTGGTCAGAGTTTCCTCGGGCTTGGGCATCTCGCCAGGAGTGTACATATCAGCCGAAAGGTGCATCATTTTGCCGTTACGCCAGAGGTGTAGTTCGTTAGTGCCGCGGTGGACAGCCATTAATTTATCCCCAGCGATAGCGGCAATAGTGATGTTGGTTTTGCCTATCCAATCTTTTTCACCTTCTTTGGCAATAGCGGCAAACTCTTCGTTGGCCGCCTTTAAGGCATTTTCAAAACTTTGCGAGGGGCCGACCAAGAGATTGCGGTAATATTCCTCCTTAATAATGTCGATCAGATTATAAGCAATATCCGGAGCCAGAGGAGAAGCGCTCCCGATATCAATTACAAAATATAAGCTTCCATGGCGCTGTTCTTCGGGTAGATCCGGTCGATAAACCAAGGCCGTAGAAAATCCGCTGGCCGCCGGACTTTTTGACAAAACTTTGCCCACGCGGACGGCGTACTTAGGTTTTGTTGCTGCAATCTTGAAATCTACCATTAACCTCAGTTTAACAAAGTTATTATAGCCGACAAGGGGTTAAGTTAGCAACCTGACACCTTAGGAAAATGTTGGGCGGAAAGAGGAGATAGTATATTGTATAAGCTATGGAGAGGCGATCTATCGAACGAGGAGTTTACGCGACGATCATATTAGGATTGCTAAGTTGGCAAATTATCCGGTGGACGAGTCCTTATTTTTCGGGGGCTAAGATGATTAACCCAATTTTAGCGCAAATTGCGGGGTGGAAAATTCATTGGTATGGTTTTTTTATGGCTATGGGAGTATTGATAGCTTGGCGGTGGTTAACTATTAAAACTCGAGGAACAAAATTAGCGGAAGCGGATCGAATAACTGATTTAGTGATTTGGCTGACCCTGGGGGGGATAATTGGGGCCAGATTATTGTTCGTGTTCTTAAAATGGCCAGAGTTTGCTGGCGATTGGGGGGCAATCCTTAATTTAACGGAGGGGGGTCTCAGTATTCATGGAGCAATCATTGGCGGTGGCCTAGCTACTTTTATTTATTGTCGTTATCGACAATGGCCGGTGACTGCTACGTTCGATTTATTAATTCCCCCGTTAATTATGGGCCAAATAATTGGGCGAGTGGGTAATTTCTTTAATCAAGAGGCCTTTGGCGGCCCCACTAATTTGCCCTGGAAAATGTGGGTGGCGCCGATTTATCGACCGGAGGGATATGCTAACTCGGCTTGGTTCCACCCCACCTTTTTATACGAAATGATTGGGTTAGGATTAATTTTATGGCTAATATTTACTCTAATTAAAAAAACATTGTCAGCCGGAACGATAACTTTAGTTTATTTGATCAGCTATTCTATTTTGCGATTTGAAATTGAATTTTTCCGCATCGATAGCGATAAGTGGGGGGCACTCTCGGTGGCCCAGTGGGGGAGCATTGCAATCATTATGGGTGGGCTAATTATTGGGTTAATATTAAAGAGAAGACGCAACCTATGATCACAGCTTTAATTGTAATGAGTTTTGTGGCGCTGGGCGCTTTGGCTATGTTAGTTTGGCTGGTTTTTCGGCGGCCCAAAGGCGCCGAAGGGACAGAGGCGGTAGTTAACCAAACCCTGAATCTCCTCCTGAAAGATACGCGGGATCTTAGGGTAGATCAGAAATTAGTCCAAGAAACTAACCAACGCTTGCACAGCGATATGAAAGGCGTGGCGGATGTGCTCTCGCAACTCAAGACCCGGCAAGACGAGCGCAACCGTTGGGAAGAAGAATATTCCATTTCGGTGCGCAACTCCATTAAAAATATTGAACATTTATTCAAGGGTTCGAAATCGAAAGGCATGGCCGGAGAAAATATTCTGCGGGAAATTTTTAAAGTTTTTCCGCCGGAATTAATTGTGTTCGATTATCGGGTGGAAGGTAAGCCGGTGGAATTTGGGTTGAAGTTACCCGATGGTCGGATCGTGCCGATGGATTCCAAGGTGGTGGCGATGGAAGAAATTACTCAACTTGCCACCGAAGAAGATGAAGCCATCCGTCAGCGCTTGATCCACAAAGTCGAGTCGGAGGTAATGAAGAAAATTAAAGAAGTGGCAGAGTATGTCCATCCCCCGATCACTTGGGATCGGGCCTTAATGATGGTGCCAGATGCCGTGTATGCGCTTCTAAAAGAATCGTTTACCAAGGCCTATAGCCAGTCAGTCATTTTAATTCCTTTCAGTATGGCCATTCCCTATATTTTGACTTTTCTGGATTTACATAAAAAAACTATGGCCACCTACGACGAGCAACAAGTCCGTGCTTTCTTAGAAGATTTAGACCGGGCCCTTAACGACATGGAAACGGTCTTAGAAAACCAAGTGGCTAGGGGTAACACCATGATAGCTAATGCCTATACTGAATATAAAAAGATCGTCGGGAAGGTTAGGGGCAGAATGACCTATTTGGCCGAAGCCGAGAAGCTACATTCCCTTCCCCAGCCCACCGCTCCCGAACCCGAATTAGTCGAAAAATAAAATTCATGGAGAAACCCCAACAAATTAATCGTCAGCATTTTGTTACGCTACTCCTCTTGGTGGTGGGGTTAGTCGTAATTGGGGTGACTGGGTATATGGTCATCGAAGAGTGGAGTTTTCTGGACGCTATATATATGGTAGTGATTACTTTGGCGACTGTCGGTTACAAAGAGGTGCATCCCATGAGCCCTGCCGGCACGATTTTTACTATCCTCCTGATTGTTTTTGGGGTGATTACCTTATACTATGTAGTGAGGGTGATGGGGGAATATTTACTCGCCAATCGTCTTGATGAAAAACATAAACTTAAGCAGATAAAAATGCAGATCCAAAGCTTAATAAACCATTATATTGTGGTGGGTTTCGGTCGGGTGGGCAGCAAGATCGCCAACGAATTAACCAAAGAAAATGTGCCGCTAGTCATTGTAGAAAGCAACCCCGAAATTGTCGAGCAGTGCCGCTCTAAGGGGATGCTGTGTGTGGTGGGTGATGCGACCTCGGAAGCAACCCTCCTGGAAGCTGGACTCATGAATGCCAAGGGTTTAATTGCGGCCTTGGGTCGGGATAGCGACAATATTTTGGCAGTAATTACTGCCCGCACCTTGAACAGCAATGTCTTTATTGTGTCCAAAGCTAATCACGACGAGGCGGTAGATAAATTGTTGCGCGTGGGCGCAAATCGGGCAGTTTCACCCTACCAGATCAGTGCGTTTCGGATGGCGACATTCGCGATGCATCCGGGCGTGGCCGATTTTGTGGATAATGTCTTTGATCTCAAGAATAGCGAAATCCAAATTACCGATATGACAGTAGGGTCAGCATCTCAATTGGTGGGACATCCGACCGAAAGATATTTAGCCAATCGCAAATCAGGGGTGTCGGTGCTGGTCATTAATCGCCAAGATGGACATGCTATTATTAATCCGTTAGGGGATGTGGTCATCCAAGTCGGGGATCGACTGATTCTGATGGGAATCCGCGCTAATTTAGAGGCCGTCGAGAAATTAATTCATTAAAGGAGAAGTTATGAATGATCACTATAGCCCAGAATTTATTGCCACCCAACGCGAAGCGCTGTTGAAAGAAAAAGCTAAATTAGAAGAAGATATTAAAAAGGTTGCGACTTACGATGAAGCATCGGGAGAATATGTGCCAAAGTTCGAAGAAACTGATGCGGGGGACTCCGAAGACACCGACGAAGCCAGTGCCGAAACGACCACTCTCATCGAAAACACTGCTACCGCTGACAGTTTATTACAAACTATGAACGAAGTGGTGAAAACGCTCGGAGATATTGAAGCCGATAAGTATGGTTATTGCGAAAATTGTGGTGGATACATTCAAGAGGAGCGCCTACAGGCCTATCCGGCCGCCAAAACTTGTATTAAGTGCGAATAAACCAAAGTGATGCCAGGAAATAAATTAGCCAAGGTTGGTATCTTGTTGTTGGCGATTTTGCTATTGGGGGGATTAGACCAATGGCTTAAATATAGTTTGAGTTGGTTAGAACAGCGCAGTTTAAATTGGGGGGTGGTCGATTTAATTTGGTATAAAAATCCAGGAATCGCTTTTAGTATTAATTTGTCCCTACCGGTAGCGGTAACTTTAATTATTGTGTTGCTAGGCGTATTAATAAGATTGTTTTGGTTGTCGCGCGGTAAAAGCTGGGCTTACGATTTAGGATTGATTTTAGCGGTGAGCGGAGGAATCAGTAATTTGTGGGATAAATTGGTTTTCGGATTTGTCCGCGATTTTGTCGCGATCGGTCCACTACCAATATTTAACTTAGCAGATGTATTAATTTTTGCGGGGGTGTTATTGATCATTAGGGGAGCGATCTATGGCGAGCGATATCAAAAAATTTAGGTTTACCGTGAAGAAGGAGGGGGGAGAGCGGTTGGATATGTGGCTGGCAAAAAAGATTCCCCACTATTCCCGAAATTTTTTGGCGAATCAAATTAAATCCGGCCGAGTTTGGATAGGGGGGCGGGTGGCTCAACCCAAAAGCATAGTCGTGGTTGGTGCCACTATTATTGCCGAGTTGAATATTCCGAAAACCGAAATTGCCCCTGAAAAAATGGATTTGGAAATTATTTTTCAGGATAAAGATTTAGTGGTAATTAACAAACCGGCGGGATTAGTAGTGCATCCGGCGGGAAAACATACCAGCGGGACCTTAGCCAACGCCCTGAAAGCTAAATTTCCCAATTTTTATTTAGTACATCGGTTGGACAAGGATACATCTGGCGTAATGCTGGTGGCTCTGAACCAAGCCACCAAACATTATTTGAATGATTTATTTGAACAGCGCAAAATCCAAAAAACTTATTTAGCATTATTGACCGGGAAGATCACCCCCAAGGAGGCCCACTTGGACCTCCCGATCAAGTGAGGCAGATTCGGCAAATTCGAGGCCATGGCGGGCGGGCGTTCAGCTCAAAGTTCTTATAGAGTGAAGGAATATTTACCGGGCTTTAGTTTGGTCGAGGTTACCCCAAAAACGGGACGGACTCATCAAATTCGAGTGCATTTCAAGGCCTTAAAGCACCCCGTGGTCGGGGATACCATGTATGGAGTGGCAGAGCGGGGGCTAACCCGACAGTTCCTGCATGCTCATAAAATCGAATTCAAAGATAAGACCGGAGAAACTCAAGTATTTACCGCGCCATTGCCGAAAGAATTGAATGATTTTCTGAAATATTTGAAAAAATAAACACATCCCCACCCAACCTCCCCTTTATTAAGGGGAGGAGAGGAGGGGTTAAAAATATTAACGGAATGTTAAACAAATAATTTACCGCGCAAATGCCAAAAAATAATTTTTCTAACAAACTGATCGTGTTCACCGGGCCATCGGCGGTAGGGAAAGACACGGTCGAGACAGAAGTCATGAAATACCTGCCCCTTCGGAAAGTGATTACTACCTGTACTCGTTCGCCTCGGCCGGGAGAAAAACGGGGAGTGAATCGGCATTTTGTGACGAGGGCAAGATTTCGCGAAATGATCAAGCAAGATTTATTGATCGAGCACAATTATTTCAGCGGTAATTATTACGGAACGCAATGGAAAGATATGCAGAGGCCTATTAAAGAGGGCTATGTGCCACTTTTAGATGTTGACCCCAACGAAGCCGCCAATATTCAGCGGCGCAATCCTGATGCCTTGGTGATTTTCTTAAAACCGGAATCTCTAAATGTTTTAAAAAAGCGCCTGATTGCGCGTGGGGGAACAGTGGACGAAATTGGCGAGCGGTTGCATTTAGCGAAAGAAGCGATGGCCAAAGAAAATGCCTTTGCTTATAGTGTAGTTAATCGCGAAGGTCATTTGGACGAAACTGTCCGGATGGTGAAAAAGATTATTCGTAATTATCTCGGAATTTAATTGAACAGTCCCCACCCAACCCTCCCCTTGGCAGGGGAGGGATTATGTTTGTGTACTGCTCGCTAACTTCCACTTTAAACATCAGACATTTCTTGGCAGGGGAGGAATAATGAGGTCTTATTTTTGTAGTTGATTTTCGGCGAGGGTAAGAGCATCAATAATGGGGTCGAGGTTACCCCCCAAGATGGTTTCGATATGATGCCAACTTTGATTAATGCGATGGTCGGTAATCCGGTCTTGCGGGAAATTATAGGTGCGAATTTTTTCACTCCGGTCGCCAGTCCCAATCTGGGACCTTCTTTCCTCAATTCTTTTTTGGGCTTTGGCCTCTTCTTCGGCATCTAAGATGCGAGAGCGCAGAACTGCCATCGCTTTTTCTTTATTTTGAGTTTGTGAACGTTCGGTTTGGCAACTGGCCACAATCCCGGTAGGGAGGTGAGTAATCCGTACTGCCGAATCAGTCGTATTTACCGACTGGCCGCCTTTGCCGGAGGAGCGAAAGACATCTACCCGTAAATCTTCGGGGCGAATTACTAAATCAGTGGCTTCTACTAATGGCATTACTGCCACGGTCGCGGCGGAAGTATGAATTCTGCCTTTAGCTTCGGTCTCCGGAACTCGTTGCACTCGGTGCACTCCCATTTCGAAGCGAAGGCGCCGGAAGACATCTTCCCCGTCAATTTCTAAAGTCACCTCTTTGTAGCCGCTCCCGTCTTCGGTAGTACTTTCATCAAGAACGGTTACTTTCCAACCCTTAGTTGCCGCATAGCGCGTGTACATACGAAAGAGATCACCGGCAAAAATGGCCGCTTCGTCACCGCCGGTGCCAGCGCGAATTTCCATAATTACATCTTTTTGCAAAGTGGCGTTTTGTGGACTCAACATCTCGGCTAATTTTTGGGTGAGTTCGGCTTGTTGTGTGATTAGTTGGTCCGATTCTTCCTGAGCTAATTTAGTCAATTCTGCATCGGGCCCTTTTATAACCTCTGTATTGTCGTTCAATTGTTTCTCGATTCGATCTAATTGATTGTTAACAGTTAAAGTTTTTTCAACCTGGGTTTTGCGTTTACTCAGGTTTTTGATATCTTCCTGAGAAAGCGCGGCAATATTTTCTAGTTTGCCGATTATCTCTTCGAGTTCTTGTTGTAGCTGGTTTATTTGTTCCATATATAAAGTATATAAGGGTTAATGGTTAAGGGATAGAGTTTGCGGATTAAAGCTCCCCTCCTGCCGGAGGAGGGGCTGGCGGTGCCATGTATCGAATGGTACATGGGGGAGGAGGGAGTATAAATTAAACACTTCCCACCCATGCACCACGCTGGGTAGCATGGCACCGCT
>CAYIGX010000004.1:0-12797 GCA_964363095.1 uncultured Candidatus Saccharibacteria bacterium | reverse complement strand
CTCTCTGGCAATAGAAAGCCCTTATTATAAACACACTATATAGTGTGTTTATAATAAAGCTAAATTAGGAATGTAAGAACTGAACCGCGCGCTCTCGTTTGAATTCTGAAAATCTGCCTTGTTTAATAGCTTCTCGGGATTGTTCCATCAAGCGGAGAGTAAAGCGAATATTGTGTAGCATTAAATTGATTAATGTTTGTTGACGGATAGCTTCGTCCAGCGATTTCATCCCAGTTCGAAGTTCGGCGCGGCTAATACCAGATTTACATGTCGGGCAATCGCAACCGACTTCAATCACGGAATTGTCATCGGTATACTCCGAGCGCTTAAGCCGCAAATAACCATATTCAGTTAGTAGTCGGCCATGTCTGGCCTCCCTTGTGTATGACACGCAATCGAAAGTATCTATCCCCCGCTCGATACTTTCCAATAAATCTATCGGTTCACCCACGCCCAATAAATGGCGAGATTTATTTTCTGGCAATCTTTTAGTGCAGAAATCAATCATGTTATACATTTTGAAGCGAGATTCACCAAAAGCCAATCCTCCAATAGCAATACCCGCCACACCTGCCTGCAAATGTTTGTTGGCATATTGCAAACTTAATATCCGGGCTAGTTTATTTAACCCTCCCTGTAAAATATAAAAACAATTATCACTGATACTGTGAGATTGTCTAAACCATTTCTCCGTTGTTAAAACTGATTGGATGTAAAACAAGGGATTTTTTTGGCGCAAATGCCATACTCGATCCAACGGCATAATAATATCTACCCCCATCTGTTTTTGCCATTCCGCCACCTGTGTGGGAGTAATTTTATGTTCGATGCCGTCCCAGTGAAATTTGATGCCGTCTTTCTCTACGCGCATATTTTTGGCTAAACTGACCATCTGAAAACCGCCGGAATCGGCAAAAATTGGCCCTACCCAACCTAATCGTTCGTGAATATCTGGCACTTGCATCTTACTTTCCATCATCGTATGTAAAGTGTTTACTAGCACCATTTCTACTCCCAGTTCTTGCAATTGATCAGGTGCTAAGCCAGACCGAAGTAGCGCCGGTGTAAAATTAACCGTAATGGTTGGGGTATGTACTTGCCCATGATTGGTCTCTATAACTCCCGCTCTCGCCTGACCATCTTTGGCCAGAATTTTGAATTTAATTCCCATAGGTTATATATTACAACTCAGCGTCTCCCCCGTCATCCTCGAGTCGGAGGCGATAGCTATCCGACATCGGGGATCCAGACAGAAAAAGAAAAAGAAATCTTGTTTGTTTTCTTTTCTGGATTCCCGCCTGCGCGGGAATGACGGGGGGATGTTGATTCGTCAGCTGGCAGAAAATTCAGCATGACACAGAAATACCAAAAGACCCGCTATCTGCGGGCCTTGGTCAATTGCACAATTTTTTATTCTCTTACTGACCTACTGAAACTCTAACCGCTAAATGCTAAAACTCTAATTTGTTACTTAAGTTCGACGGTGGCACCAGCTGCTTCCAGCTTAATTTTCATTTCTTCGGCTTCGGCTTTTTTGACGCCTTCCTTTAAAACTTTAGGTGCGGCCTCGACCAAGTCCTTGGCTTCCTTTAAACCCAGAGTAGTCACTTCCCGGACAGCCTTGATGACGCCAATCTTATTGGAACCGGCTCCAGTTAAGTGCACATCAAATTCGGTCTTTTCTTCGACCGGACCAGCGGCGGCTCCCGCGGCAGGACCAGCCATCATCATGGGGGTGGCGGCACTCACGCCAAACTTGTCTTCCATCACTTTGACCAAATCGGCCAATTCCAATACAGACATCTTTTCCACCAATTCCACTACTTGGGTAGCATTCTTGGTTAACTTACTGGTATCCACGGCCTTGTCTTCCCCTTGCGTTTGTTCGTCTGCCATACTAACTCCTTTCTTATTCAGTAGTCCTTCGACTTCGCTCAGGAACTAACCATCTATTCCCTAACTGAAGTGGAAGAGTTACCTTGGTTATTATTTATTTGATAAAGCTTTGATAACATTGTAAAAGCCCTGTGTCGGACCATTTAAGACCCGAACAAAACCATTGATGGGAGAATTTAAACTACCCACTAATTTAGCCAACAGCTCTTCGCGGCTTGGTAATTGAGCCAATTGATTGATGATATCAATTGACACCATTTTCTTTTCGATAACTCCAGCAAAGATTTTGATTTTCTCTTTATGATCCTTGGCGAACTGATAAATTAACTTAGAAATCGCGACTTCGTCATCTCCATCGGTGGCCACAGCAATTTGTTTACCGCCTTTTTGCGTGATTAATCCTTCGATCCCGACGGTCTTGGCCGCCTTGTCTAATAAAGTGTTCTTCGCCACTTGGAAAGCCACTCCTTCTTTGCGGGCTTTGGCCCGCAAACTATCGAAATCCTCCATCGTAAGCCCAGTGAATTCGGTTAAAATAACGGCCTTACTGGATTGCAATTTATCTATCAGTCTGGTTAATTGCGCTTCTTTTTGAACTCTAGTTTTTGGCATCTTATCTCCTTAAAAATTAAAAAAATCGTCTCTTCCGAGACGACTATTAGTTCTTGAGCTGGGCAGACTTTCATCCTTAGATGCTAGCCGCTAACCTCTAGATGCTATTAGTCCTTCTCGGTAGGATTTATGGAGCTTATGCCCCACCTACGGTCTTCAAAGGATACTCTTAGGATATTACTACCCCTATGGTTTGGTGTCAACTCCCCTTTCTTGTACAATGAGATACTAGATTTACTGTCCCTTGATAAAATATCATTACAAAGGAGTTGCCAATGACACCTACTGTCACGATTGAACACATTCATGTCTCTGGAATTAAGGACGCCTTAAGGGGTATGCGCAACCCAATGGAAAGCTGGGGGAAAAGCGATACCACTGAAACGCTCAGCGTGGCCTCTGGTATCTTTGTTACACACATTGGACCAAACGACTTAGCTTTAGCTATGCAGTTAGCTAAGGCCGGGGGGCCACATGCTAAGTATCGGCGACAAATTCATGTGTCATATGACCTCATCGCCCCCTGGTTGTTTTGGAAGGAATATGAAACCTACCAGGTTGGTACGGTAGAAAACAGCACTAGCCAGATGTTCAAAATGGGCTCGCGATTATTAACCCGGGATGATTTCGCGTTCGACGATTGGGATAAAGATGCCCAGAACTACCTGAATTTTATTAATCGTCTGATTCAAGAATGGTGGGATTCAGGTAAGAAAAAACGCACACCTGAGTGGCGCAAATTACTCCAACATATCACCGGAGCTTACAAGTACCGCAGAACCTGCACGGCCAACTATGAGGTGCTGGCCAATATGTACCATTGGCGTAAAGACCATAAGTTGCAGGAATGGAGGGATTTCTTAAGTATTCTGGAAAATGCGTGTCCTTATTCGCAACTTTGGACACTCAAAGAAAGTCCCCAACCAGAACCTGCATAAAAACCGCCCGGGCACTACGCCCGGGCTTTTCGAATGTACAAAATTATTCTGGTTTTCGGACTCTGTCCCATTGGTTCACTACCTGTTCAATCAACCGCCAAATTGAGCCCTCCACTTGTTCAATTGAGCCACCTGCCTGAATGCGCTTGAGTTCTGGAAATTCTCCTGATTCACAAAGCTCCTTGAAATGTCCGCGAACTTGGGACAAAAATTCTTTGCGCTCAAACAATTCCACCGGTTTGCCACGATGTTCCACTCGCGCCATGGCCTCTTTGGGGTTTAAATCCAAGTAAATAGCAATAGCTGGACGAATGAATCCCTTATTCAATCTCCAAAGATTGACATATTCCACCCCATCGGCTTGGCCATAAGCCAAAGTGGAATATAAATAACGCACACAAATCACGATAGTTTCTGATTTCAGATGATGGATGATTTCATCGACATGCCACCGCCGATCTCGACTCATCATGGTTTGAATAGTCAAAGCATCTGGCTTAGGGTGTTCACCCCGAAGGATTTTTCTGATCTTGTTGCCACACGGGCTATTGCTTGGCTCGTGGGTCAACCAAACTGCATAACCTAAAGATTCAAGGTGCTGTTCGAGTAATTCGGCTTGGGTGTCCTGTCCCGAGCCATCAGGTCCTTCAAAGACAATAAACAATCCGGGTAGCATCATTACCCTCCTTTTGGCTTAATGGATTTATTGTAGCAAACTATAAACTACCGAGATCGATTTTGATGCCGGGGCCCATCGCGGAGGCCAAGGTAATCTTTTTTAAGTAAGTACCCTTAGCGCTAGTAGGTTTAGCTGCCATAATCGCCCGATATAGAGCCATAAAATTATTAGTGAGACCTTCGACTCCCAAGGAAATTTTGCCAAAACCTAAATGCACAATCGCATCTTTATCTAATTTGAATTCGACCTTACCTTTTTTGAATTCTTCCACCGCTTTGGCAGGCGTAGCAGTCACGGTCCCACTTTTAGGGTTAGGCATCAGGCCTTTGGTCCCTAATGTTTTACCGAGTTGGCCAATCTTGGGCATTAAATCTGGTGTGGCAATCGCTAAATCGAAATCTAACCAACCACCTTTAATTTTGGTGATCAAATCTTCGCTTCCCACATAATCGGCACCGGCCTTTTCGGCGGCTGTCGCGTTTTCGCCTTCGGCAAATACTAAAATTTTGACAGCTTTGCCGAGACCTGCTGGCATTGGCACAACTCCGCGTAGATTTTGATCAGCTTTTTTGGGGTCTAACCCAGTTTGAATATGAACTTCGGTGGTGGCGTCAAATTTAACTGGTGAGGTTTTAATCAACAGCTCAACAGCTTCAGCAAAAGGATAAAATTTATTTTTATCTACTAATTTAGCTAATTCTAAATACTTTTTACCATGACCCAGTTTATCGACTGGGGCAGTTTTGCGGGGTTCAGTTCTTTGCTTACCCGAAGATGCAGTTTTAACTGCTTTCTTGGTTGATTTCTTCTTGTCTTCTGCCATACTGCCTCCCTTTACGCGGTGCAAACGTCCCTCGACTTTACTCAGGACTCCCGCCTCTTAAGGATATATATCATCAGGTAACCCCTCGATGTTGCTTGGGGAATATATTTACCGAGCACAGTCGAGGCATTACATTAACTTTCTTATTTTTCGGTATCAACGCCCATGCTTCTGGCGGTGCCTTCAACAATTTTGGCCGCCGCTTCGATATCGTTGGCATTGAGGTCGGGCATCTTTTTCTCAGCGACTTCCCGAACTTGGGCTTTGGGGAGTTTAGCTACTTTGTCTTTATTCGGCTTACCTGAGCCCTTATCGATACCGGCTGCTTTTTTAATCAGCTCGGACATCGGGGGCTGTTTCAAAATAAAATCAAAAGTCCGATCTTCGTAGATTGTGACAATAGCTGGAATTACGGTATCGCCAAATTCCCGAGTTTTTTCGTTGAATTGGTTGCAAAAATCCATAAGCTGGATGCCGTGCGGACCTAAAGCCGTACCTACTGGAGGCGCTGGGTTGGCTTTGCCCGCTGGGACTTGCAATTTCACCTTAGCTTTTATCTTCTTGGCCATAAGGCATATTATTGATTACTGGATAGTTTTTGTCAACCAGAGCAGTAAATTACTCGCGGCAACAATCTAAAGCTTTTTTTAGGACATCACCAAGTTTACCCAAGAAACCCTTTTTTTCCGTATCAGATTTATTCAGGGCTCCTTCGTCGATCTTTTTGATTTCTCCGACATCGATCAAATTCATATTCAGACCCCAAAATAAATTGTAGAGCTGATACGATTTCTGAAATAGATCGTAGGCCTCGGCTTTCCGCTCTAAACCAAGTTGTTTATTCCCCACTTCCATTAACCGCATCGAAGCGGCCAATAGATGTTTAGAAATACACCAAATTTCTCCTTCCGGATTCTTAACGATTTTCTGCATTAAAATTTTGCGCATCTCGCGGATCTCGCCAATAAAATCGTAGTATTTATCCTTTTCAGTTTTAACGGCCGTAAAAAAGAAGTGTTCTTCTAAACTAACCAGATTCATAATCGCGATACTCAAATCTTGGTCGGAAGATAGGTCCAATTTATTTTCCTTTTTCATTGCATCCACTTTTTGGATAAATTCGTCCAGATTTTGAATTTTCTCGTTCATCTTATTCTATTAGTTATATACACACTATATAGTGTGTATAGTAATTATTTGGTTAAAAAATAAAAGATACCGCTCATAATGATCAAACTGCCCAACAGCATAACTATGTGCTGAAAAGGAAAATAAGATTTATCGTGATGGCGTTTTTTCAACCAATCATGCAAATTGAGCGCACCATAAATTGTGCCTGCCCCCACTATGATTCCCAACAAAAGTTTATCTATCCCCCATAACTGATTTAAAGGATGACCGAAGGCTTTATTGAGGTATAAACCACCCAAAATTACAGTTGTGTACACTAACCACACGGATAATCTTTTGAACGGCCATTTAATCTCTTTTTTATTCAGCCACTTGATCGTCCAAAGCGACACCACTACGATAAATGCGCCGATCCAGAGACCGGTAACGCTGTCATCTACGCCCAACCAGCGCGATACGCCTAATCCAACTACTACCGCCCCGGCGCACACCGGACAAACTGCTTGTGCCGGAAGCGCCACGCTCCAGCTGAAAAAAATCGCTGACAATAATAAAAACCATTTTTTCATACCATTGGCATTATACATCTTGTGTTTCTTTGACTTATTCTTAAAAAAGATTAAACTATCTTTTTGGCGCGCAATCTTAATGAATTGCCGACCACCGACACGCTACTGCCCACCATCGCGACGGTGGCACAATAGCCAGATTCATCCCTTTTTTAAGCGCAGAGAATTCATAACCACCGATATCGAAGAGAAAGCCATTGCGGCAGCGGCAAAAACAGGATTAAGCAAAATGCCGAAAAATGGATACAAAACTCCGGCGGCCACAGGGATAAAAGCGACATTATAGAAAAACGCCCAAAAAAGATTCTGCTTAACAATTCGCAAAGTCCTACTTGAAAGACTAAAAAGCTCCGGGATTAGCATTAAATCTCCGCGCATCAGAGTAATGCCGGCTGATTCCATTGCCACATCGGTTCCTTCTCCCATCGCGATACCCAAATCCGACTGAACCAAAGCTGGAGCATCATTAATGCCATCACCGACCATTGCCACTTTCTTTCCTTGTTTCTGGAGTTCTTGAACTTTTTGGGCTTTGAATTGCGGCAAAACTTGAGCCATGATGTTATCTATACCAACCTCTTTACCGATCGCCTGTGCTGTTCTTTCGTTATCTCCGGTGATCATCCAAATTTCCAATCCTGATTTTTTAAGTTTTGCTACCGCTTCTTTGGACTCCAACTTTAGAGTATCGGCAACGGCAATTAAGCCGAGGATTTGTTTTTCCTGAATTAAGATCATCACTGTTTTTCCTTCGCCCTCCAACCTCTGCATTTCTCTTTCAGCGCCTGCAAGATTGACCTCCAATAATTTTGCCAACTCTCGATTGCCCAAAGCAGTAAAAATCTTTTTCTCGTCCATCATAATATTTCCCTTAATTCCTTTGCCGGGAATTGCTTCAAAATCAGAAATTTCAAATAATTGGACCTTTTCCTGTTTTGCCTCCTCCTGTATTGCGGTATCTAAAAGATGAGAAGGTTTCTGCCCTGAAGATGTGGCTGCCTGAATAATGGCTTTACCTAAAAGATGTTCTGACCTACTTTCCAAACTAGCCGCAATTTTTAAAATTTCGCTATTTTTATGACCCATTTCAATGACTTCAGTAACAGCCGGTTTGCCCTGAGTTAATGTTCCGGTTTTATCCAGAATTATGGTGTTGATCTTATAAGCAATTTCAAGCGAGGCGGCCTCGCGCACTAAAATACCTTTTTCCGCCCCTTTGCCAATACCAACCATCATAGCCATCGGAGTCGCCAGGCCCAAAGCACAGGGACAAGCAATAATTAAAACGGCCACAAAATTAACTAAAGCAAACGTAAATGCAGGTGTCGGGCCAAAAATTAACCAAATAATAAATGTTAAAATAGCAATAATGATTACCGCCGGCACAAAATATCCGGAAATAATATCGGCTAATCTTTGAATCGGCGCCTTTGAGCCCTGGGCTTGTTCAACCATTTTAATAATTTGGGCAAGCATGGTTTCTTTACCGACTTTTGTCGCCTTGAATTTAAAAGAGCCGGTTTGATTAATTGTCGCGCCAATAACTTTATCTCCCATTTTTTTAGAAACCGGCATACTCTCTCCTGTAATCATTGATTCATCAATTTCGGAATACCCGTCAATAATTTCGCCATCAGCCGGAATTTTCTCTCCGGGCCGAACAATAATGATATCGCCAATCATTACATTTTCAATTGGAATTTCTTCTTCTCTACCATCTCTTAAAACTTTGGCTGTTTTTGCTGAAAGCTTCATTAATTTTTTAATCGCCTCAGATGCCCGGCCTTTTGCCAAAAGTTCAAGATAACGACCAAGCAAAATCAGGGTAATGATAATTGCCGCTGTGTCAAAGTAAAGCGCCGGGGCAACGCCACCTTTTTGAAAAAATTGAGGAAAAATTGTCACTGCCGCGCTATAGATAAAAGCGGAAAGAGTGCCGATAGAAATTAGGGTATTCATATCGGCAGTTTTGTATTTAATTAAGATTTTCAAACCGCTGTAAAACCTTGAACCAACCCAAAATTGGACCGGAATCGTTAAAAATAAAAGAAGCCAGTGGTTGCTTAAGACTTGTGGCAGAAGACCAAACCAATTTTGAAAACTTCCTAAAAATACCATCGCAGACAAAATCGCGCCGACAAAAAGCTTTTTCTTTAAGAGGGAAAGTTCTTTTTCTCTCCCTTGTTTTTCTTTTTCCAAAATATCTTGGGCTCCAGAGGTTTCTCTCACTGCCTCGTATCCCGAATCGTCAATAACTTTTTCTATTTGCTTTTCGCTTACTTTCTGGGGATTAAAAACAACTTTGGCTCTGGCATTACTGAAATCAACTTCAATTTTTTCAATCCCCGGTAGAGTTTTTATCGCCGTCTCAACAACCATTGCGCAATGAGGAGAATCCATTCCAATCACTCTTAATGCCAAAAATTCCTGGTCCGATGTTAAAAACATTTCTCCCTTTTCCGATTCTGCAATGGAGATTGTCTTTTCTTCTGGCCCGCTCTCTTTTTCGGGCAATAAAAGTCGGTAACCAACTGACTTTACGGCTTTAGCAAAATCTTCCGGCGAAACCTGATTTTCATCAAACTCAACCAACAAGGTCTCTGATGCAAAATTTGCTTGGGCGACTTTAACTCCCGGCAGTTTTGAAACTGCTTTTTCAATCGTCATGGCGCAACTGGCGCAATGCATTCCTTGCAAAGATATGGTAGTTTTGACCATAAGAGATACTCGTCAAACAATATGCGGGCATTTATTATTATACTCCGCAACTTTGATTGTCTTGAGCTGATGGCAATAAATTGGGGATTTTAGCAATTTCGGCAGAAATATTTTTTGACCAACCGCTGGCACTAGAGTAATCCTTGTTCATGACGATTTGGGGGTTAACTTCCTCCCAATCTTGGTGTTGAAATAATTTAAAATAAAGCGCTGTTTGCAGATATTGATCAGGGAACCAGAATGAATTAAAATCAAGTGCCAATTTGTATAAATCTGCTGATGTTAAACCTGATGCAGCCCCCAGCTCCAGAACACCAAGAAGTGCAGAACCGTGATTACAATCCTGGAAAAAAGTAGAATTATCACAACAAGGCCGATAAGTGTTTTGCGCTATATCCAGTACTATTTTTTCTTGTCCAAGAGTTAACTTAATAATTTCATGCTGATTAAAATAAACACCGCCACTATCCTCTTTCCCTAGTGTCCAACCTCCTGTAGAGGCAAAATCATTCAGCTCTTTCCCATTAAGTGGACTGGTTTTATTAAATTCGGTTTTATTGGCCAGCCCAACCGCCCAAAAAACATTTAGCCAAAGATTAGCATTGGCCTGTGTAATAATTAGGGGACCTTGCAAGGGTTGAGTCAATAGCCGAACAATGTCAGTTTCTGACATGTCGCGCTGGGTGTACAATTCTCTGAATTTATTTTGATCAATCACCCCTGCGGCTACCAATCGTAAAATCATATCCCCGATGACTAAGTTGGTTTTCAAGCCAGCTACTGGTAGAACTTGGGCTACTGTTTCTGAATAAATTTTTTTTCCTTCAGCCACCGACATAGCTGGCACTTCTTCTTTAAGGAGATCACTATTAGACTGACTCGGCGATGCAGGGGAAACAGATATCCGACTGGCCAACATTATTATTAAACCAATGACGAACCAGTAATAAAATCCCTCAAATTTAATTTTATTCTTTATCTCCAATGCTACATGATTACTTTGATTAACCAAAACAGAAGTAGGCCACCAGAAATTATCATACTAATGCCCATGATCAGCTTAATCAAGAGAAAACTCTTGCTTTGAGTGTCTTTAATCCAATCAAAGACGCGGTTATTGCCCACTGTAGCAAAGATAATTACGAGTGGAAGAACAAACATCAAGTTGTAGAACAAAAGATAGATAAGTCCCTTAAGAAAGGTTTGCTTTAATGACAACATGGCCACTGTGGCCAAATAAATCCCCCCGGAACAAGGGAATTCACACACTCCCACCAAAAAACCTAGCACAATGGCGGAAATCATATTAATTTTGGGATCCCATTTAGGCATCCGACACCGCGAGAGAAACGGCGTTAATACTGGAATATAAAGTTGTGGCCAAAAGTATTCTTTCAAGTTATAGAGACCTAACCCTAAGACCACAATTGCCGCCGCCCAACCAAAAAAATCATGGACGCCGAATAAATGAAAGGTCTTAAGCAGTCCTAAACCAATCAGCAGATAGGTGGCATAAATGGATAAAATGTAGAACAATCCAAAACCAAGAAGCAATTTTCGACTAGACCGGAATGATAATAATAACCCCAAATAAAGAATCAACACCCCGATGGCGCAAGGATTGAAAGAATCAATTAAACCATTGATTAAGACCAAGTAGAGCATTCGCGTTCTATTCGATAAAGGCCTTGAAAGTAATCGTTACTGAAGGATTCTCGGGATCATTGGTTTTAAAATAGACCTCACGGGATACATCGCCCTCCACCGGCATCAAACTGGGTTGATAACTAACTACCAATCGCGCCGTCGCTCCTGGAGCTATCTCGGTAGACCAATCTGCCTCCGAATGCATGGACAGCTGTGGACTTTTAAGATCGCCAGAGAAAACTTGGACATAGGTGCATCCACAAGAAGTAGAAAAATTCCTCATATCCAATGGTTGATTACCGGTATTTTTCAGGGTAATCTCCTTTGTTTTGGTATCAGCTAATTTCATTTTGCCGAGATCAAAAGATTTTTCAGAAATTTCCAATTTCGGCCGGTCTTGACTGGAAGTTGAATATTGCACCGGCGCCTTTGCCGAAGAAAAATTAGCCGCTATTAGAATTCCGGCTACAACTACGATACCGATCAAGGAAATACCTAACATAGTGGGGTCAACTTTATTCATACCAACCTCCTAATTAAAAATTTATTTATTAAAAAGCTTAGTCATTTTTTGGCCTCCTTGAATCATCATCTGTTGTTTTTGTCCCTTTGTTGCATGAGCATATCTTTAAATTATGACATACCTCCTATAGGTATAAGTATATACTACTGGGCCTCCAAAACCACACAAATTAATTATGTCTATTCACGAAAATACTTCCGATTTTTTAATTCCTCTGGGAAATACGATAAATCGGTTTTGCCTTCTATGGGCGTGTATTTGTAATCTTTGCTGTAGTTTAATTCTTTCATTAGTTTAGTGGGGGCATTGCGAATGTGTAAAGGCACCGGCAAATTACCGAATTGATCTACGTCTTTCTTCGCTAAACCATACGCCTGATACGCCACAATATTTTTCTTAGCCCGCGCCAAATAAATTACTAACTGAGTCAGGTGCACATTACACTCGGGCATCCCCAGTTTTTGACATACCTCGAACACATTATTGGCTAAAACGACCGCAAAATTATCGGCCAGCCCCACATCTTCGGAGGCAAACCGCACTAATCTCCGCGCCACATAGATGGGGTCTTCCCCGCCCTCCAGCATCCGGGCCAGCCAATAGAGAGAGGCATGGGCATCCCCACCTCGAAGAGATTTATGCAAAGCAGAAATTATATTGTAATGTTCATCACCAGATTTGTCGTACATCAGATGTATTTTTTGCAACACCTGCTTAACTAATTCGGGGGTGATCGGCTGATTTTGCCCAGCACATACTTCTAATGTATTCAAAGCCATCCGCGCATCGCCATTAGCCAAGTGCGCCATTAAATTTAAGCTGTCCTCAGAAATTTCTAGTTTAATTTCGCCTAAACCTTTGACTTTGTCTGCTAAGGCGCGGGTCAAAATCTGTTTAATTGCCGCTGTGTCTAATTTACGCAGAACTAATACCCGAGTGCGCGAAATTAAAGCCGAGTTCACCTCGAAACTTGGGTTTTCGGTAGTCGCCCCAATTAAAGTAACCGTGCCTTTCTCGACATAGGGAAGCAACGCATCTTGCTGAGCTTTGTTCCAGCGATGAATTTCATCAATAAACAAAATGGTTTTTTTGCCCAAGCGCTGATTGTATTCGGCCTGTTCTAAAACATGGCGCAAATCTTTAAGGCCAGAACTTACTGCCGACATCTGCACAAATTCGGCATTGGTCTGCCGAGAAATAATATATGCCAAAGTGGTCTTGCCGCTCCCCGGTGGGCCCCATAAAATCATGGATGGCACAT
>CAYIGX010000003.1:0-15988 GCA_964363095.1 uncultured Candidatus Saccharibacteria bacterium | reverse complement strand
AGTTAGTAGCAATTAATTTACGCATCGCCGCTTCTAATAAAGGCAGGTCTTCCGGAATCAGCGGACGGGGAAGCTCGAAGTCATAATAAAATCCGTCTTCCGTAGCTGGGCCGATTCCCAGTTTAGTTTCAGGAAACATTTCAACAACAGCGGCGGCCAGTAGGTGCGAGGCCGAATGCCGCAAAGTCGAGAGGCGACTGTTTTTATCTGTCTTGTGTGATCGGGTTTGTTTGGGCATATCTATTAGTTAACTTCCTCTATTGTATAAAATCTTAGCTGTTCTGGCCAACCTTCCTTAAGATGAGATTTTTAAGGTGTGCTTCCGCACCACTCATTTATATCAAGCCATGTGTGGCTATTATAAGTTGCGGTCAAGTCGGTTATATTATGGCATACGGAGGTATTTGTCAATAGCCGAGATCATCTCATCTGTGTTCTATTGGTTGATTATTCCTGCCCCCCAGCAAACTACTGGTTTAATTTTATATTCCTCATACCTATAATTCTATTACCTTGGATGTCAATCTGATTAACGAGATAGTACATAACTAAAAGAATTGTGATTTTGTTGATAGAATGAGACTATGACAAAGCAATGGCCCGTTGTTAAATGGTTGCGAGGTTGGTGGTTAAACACAGATTTATTGGATAAGCTACTTTTTCTGGTATCGATTATTATAGTTACTCAACCATTAAAGGACCCCGATTTCGGCTGGCAACTCCGGTCTGGTCTGGATTTAGTGCGCACATTCCGACTTCCTAAGTTTGATCCCTATTCCTACACGATGCCCAACTATCCCTGGATTAACCATGAGTGGTTAAGTGAAGGAATAGTTGCTTTCATTTATCAGTATCTGGGTGCAGCCACCCTGGCTTTTATTTTCGCCCTGATTATTATCGGGGCATTCTGGTTAGTTGCTTCCTGCGTCACTGCTGACCGCAAAACAAAGTTCATCGTTATTGCACTAGCTATAATAACCGATATAGCACGCTGGGGCGTCCGTATGCAAATGCTAACCATATTGGGAGTAGCTGGGTTGCTGTGGATGTTCTTCAGATACCGTCGGGGTGAGATAAAGCATCTCTGGTGGTATGTGCCGATATTCTTACTCTGGGCCAACTTGCATGGCGGATTTTTAATGGGATTGGGTATTATCGGGTTAATTTGGCTGGTGGAAGTAATCAAGTGGTGGCTTCATCATCGTTCCCCCCAGCTATCTAGGAGTTGGGAAGCTTTTGAACCTACTCTGAAGTTAGCCCAATTAAAGCATTTATTCTGGGTAGGACTAGCCTCTGGCGCCGTTACTATAATTAATCCTTATGGCTGGAAACTCTATCAAGATTTTTATGCCGTTTTTACTAACTCATTTGCTCTGCGGCATATACAAGAATGGCAATCTATATCTATTCTTGACATGTCGTGGCGATTTCTTCTGTCGTATTTAATTCTGTTGACATTAGTTTTAATATTTACTTATCGCAAGGCAGAGCCAACGCGCTGGGTTGTTGCTGTGGTGTTATTAGCCCTAGCATTTATATCTCGGCGTAATTTGCCATTCTTTTTATTAATGAGTACAGGATTTCTAGCAGAAGCTATTAATCACTGGATTGTGTTGATAACTAAGTATTCAATGCGTTATATCTGGTTAGTGGTTCTCATTGTAGGTATGGTTAGTTATTTTATTGTATCCAATTTAATTTGGCTCGCGAGAGAAGCTGGCAATTTGGCTACCGTATCCCTTATCAAGGGTTATCCATTACAGGCAGTCCAATGGGCCAAAGCTCATCCTGACCAACTGGGCTCCCATATGTATAATCTCTACGATTGGGGAGGGTTCTTAGTGTGGCAATTCCCGGAACAAAAAGTATTTATCGACGGCAGAATGTCTTATTGGCAATTAAATGACAGATTTGTTTTTCGAGATGCGATGTCTATTAAATTTGCAGCTACTGGTGCTATCCGAGGAATGCAGGATAGGTATGATGTCGACTGGGTACTGACTACTGCCAATATGCCATTAGCGCAATCCCTGTCTAATCAACCGGATTGGCAACTTATTTATAGCGACCCCATAGCAGTGATCTACCGGAAAAAGTAAATTTCCGGAAAAATACATGATTTTTTGGGAGGCACTGTAGTCGCTTTGTCTTTGTAGTGGTTGGCAGAGGGACAGGGACCCTCCTATACTGAAGCTATGGACGGGCGAGTAAGCTTGATAGCAGGAGGTAATGAAATTTTGCTCTCCTTGGCTATTTATGGCTTAATTGGGCTATGGCATCAACACGACTAAATAAGTATTTGGCGGAGGCGGGGATAGCCAGTCGCCGCAAGGCCGACGAGATTATCACGGAGGGATTAGTGCGCGTAAATGGGCGCGTTGTGACTGAATTGGGCCTTCGGATCGATCCTCTGCAAGATGAGATTAAATACCATGGGCGGGTAGTGAAGCCCGCTAATGCGGTAATCTTTATGTTTAATAAGCCCATTGGGGTTACTTCCACTATGTCTGACCGCCATGCCGAAAAAACTATTGCCGATTATTTCAAAGATGTGGGTAGAGTTTACCCAGTAGGCCGCCTGGATAGGGATAGCGAAGGACTCATTTTAGTCACCAACGATGGCGCCCTGGCTAATCAATTGACCCACCCTAAGTACGAACATGAAAAAGAATACGAAGTGATGATATCGGGCGGTTCAGAAAATAATTTAGATAAATTTGGCCAAAGTTTTATGCTGGATAATTATAAAACTCGACCCATGAAATTCAAACTAATTAAAAAAATCAATCCACCCCTCCTCTCCTCCCCGAACCTCGGGGAGGTTGGGTGGGGTTGCTGGCTGATTTCATTGGTATTAAAAGAGGGGAGAAAGCGACAAATTCGCCGGGTGGCTGAACTGCTTGGCTATCGGGTAGATAAATTAAAACGTGTCCGTATCGGCAAGCTCTACTTGGGTGATTTGCCGCCGGGACAATACCGAGATGTGAAAACTAACGAGATTATTTAGCGCGCGATTTTCTGGGAGATTCCTGCAATTGCTGCCAACCCAGCCAGGTCATCACAAAGATGCTAAGCCAGAACCAAGACGAAGGTTCGTTTGGACCAGTTGAAGGTAAATCGGTAGGTGCGGTTGGAATAACAGAAGGAGTTGGTTCAGGCTCAGTAACACCATCAGTTGTTGGAGGAGTTGTAGGAGCAGGAGGAGTGGGTGTTGGAGGCGTATAAGTGCCGCCGCCACCTCCACCACCGCCGCCACCGGACGGAGGAGGAGACCCGGCTACATTAATCTGCAAATCAGCATCATCAGCTCGAATTGGTGAACCGCTTAAGGCGGTTCCTGTAACCGTGAAAGTAACTGCGTGGCTGTTGACTATAATCTTGGTAGTTACATGCATAGTGGTGGTGTAGCCATTGTCGAGATCTAATTGTACGGTATCGAAGTCGACACTAGCAATATAATCGCCGAATTCGCTGAGTAGATTGTGGGTTAATATCACCCTTTCGGTAAAATTATTTTTTGGTGTGACGGTAACAGTGTAATCCACAGATCCACCGGTATCGACTTGTTGCCAATCAGGTGAAACATTGATGATAAAATCAGGAATAAGCGGAGGTGGCGGAGGTGGCACTACCACAACATTAATTTGTAAATCAGCCGGTTTACTATGTTGAGGAGCACCATCCACGGCAGTGCCAGTAACCAAGAAACCACTAATCAGATGGCTGTCAGCGATGTTTTTGGTGGTGACATATAGAATGGTCGAGTCGCTTCCACCATAAACCAGATCAGTGATATTAAATGTGGCTTGAGCAATATAATCAGAATAATTAGACAATAGGTCATTAGTGAGTTGGACGGTTTCCGCAAATTCTTCGTCACGGACAATCGAAACAACATATTCTACAGTTCCACCAGCGTTAACTTCCTGCCAGGTTGGTGTTACTAACAGCGTGAAATCAAGAGGCAAGGGTACTCGTTCGACCAACACGCTCGAACTCGCATCATGATATGTCTGGTAAGGTATGCCAGTAGCTAGCCCAGATACGGTAAAGAGTAAGTTCTGGTTGTCTGTTCTTCCGACCGTAGTTAGTAGCTGAAGAGCAATAGTGGTTGGCGTATCACCGACTGCCACTGTTAGGGAAGTCGAGATGCCATTGAAGGTATAATCAGTCAAATAACCACTAGTTTTATACCCGACTAATTGGCTGGAAGTCAGCGTAACATTGCCTCTAAATGGAGTATTATTGTTGGTCAAAGTCAGCGTAAAGTTAGCCGTATCACCCCAATTGATGGGCAAATGTGGTGTCGGCATAATAGTTAATCTAAAGTCGGGGTCGGGAGGCCGAACAGTAACAGTAACTGTGGCACTTCCCGTCTTAACATTGCCTAAATTGGCGATATCCACCGCTCTGACCGTAAATGCCAACTCTCTGTCCAAATCTGTCCGCCCAGTTGCAGTAAATAATTGAAGGGGCAGAGTTACAATTGCGCCCGGGCTAAGAGCTACAGTTATGGTAGTTGAGGCGCCATTGAAGGTGTAGTCAGTCAAATAGCCATTAGTTTTGAAGTTGGCCAACTGAGTTGAGGCAAGCTGGACACTCCCGTTAAAACCATTTTCACTTCTTAATTCAATGGTAAAGTTTGCAGTATCGCCCCAATAGATAGGGTTAGGATTATGTACCGGAGGAGTAACAGTCAGAGTGAAATCTGGAGCAGGAGGGCGTTGGCTAATCGCTACGCTCGAACTCGCATCATGATATGTCTGGTAAGGTATGCCAGTAGCTAGCCCAGATACGGTAAAGAGTAAGTTCTGGTTGTCTGTTCTTCCGACCGTAGTTAGTAGCTGAAGAGCAATAGTGGTTGGCGTATCACCGACTGCCACTGTTAGGGAAGTCGAGATGCCATTGAAGGTATAATCAGTCAAATAACCACTAGTTTTATACCCGACTAATTGGCTGGAAGTCAGCGTAACATTGCCTCTAAATGGAGTATTATTGTTGGTCAAAGTCAGCGTAAAGTTAGCCGTATCACCCCAATTAATAGGCAAATGTGGCGTTGGCAGAATAGTTAATCTAAAGTCAGGGTCGGGTAGGCGGTTAATTACCAAATGAGATGTTCCGACCGCATCTATACCAGTAATTTGGCTGTGTCCCTCAACAGTAAATGGCATACCCGGGAGGGCATAATTCACGCCTGGTTTCGTATCCAAGTAAAGCAGCACCCCCCCGTTAATATCAGAAATGGTGGTTTCAATACTAGTAACATTGCCTTCGAAATACACATTTTCTAAGTAGGCGCTGTTTAGATTTAGTATATTTTGAGTGAGCAGAATTGGTTCGGTAATGCTGAAGCCATTAATTGGGTTGACAATCGTTACTGTATATGTGGCAATAGCATCTGAATCTACTTCTGCCGGATCGGGTGTAATTAATATAGTGTAGCCAGGTGTGCTTTGAATTCTAAAATAAGCCGGGATGGAGTTTTTTTCATGAGGTAGGGCAGGATTATTGGGGGCCCATCTATCTCCGACAGGCCCACCGATGTCAGCGGCGCGTCCCCTGACATAAAACGGATAATTCCCGTTGAATCCATCGGCTGTCACAGTTAAGGTATATTTATCTAAATCTATCGTATCTTGAGCAAAAATTGCCGTACCGACTCCCGGTTCGTTCTCTAAGAGTTGACCGGCAGGTAATTTATCGCTCTCCGCTGTTAAAGTAACCGCCCCATTAAACCCGTCTCTTACCACCCTGATGATATAGGTGGAGGCACCGCCTGGTCCGACTGCTCCGGGATCGGTGGGAGGATCCATAGTCAGGTAAAAGTCGGGTAAACGACTGATCACCAAATTCGAGGTAACAGTAACAATTATAGGGTTGGTTACCGTAACCTGGCTTCGCCCATCTACAGATAAAGGCAACCCAGGATCAGGCAAACTGACTCCCGATTTAGTCATCAGATGCAGCTTGACTCCGTCTAAATCAGAAATAGTGATGACCATACTGCTTAGCCCATTCTCGAAATGAACATCGGTTAGATATGCTCCAAGAGGAGAACTAAGGATGTTTTGAGTTAGCAGAATATTCTCAGTTATGCTAAATCCATTAATAGGGTTGAAGGCCTTAATGGTATAAATAGCTTCTACTCCAGCATTAACTACGGCTCTTGGGTAGGGTTCAATCGACAGAGAATAGCTGGGGGTGGTTTGAATGGTGAAAGAGGCGGGTATCGGATTTTTACCACCGAGATCATTAGGAGGATTATTGGGGGCCCATCTATCTCCAACCGGCCCACCGATGTCGGTGGCGCGTCCTCTGACATAAAAATTGTAAGTTTGGTTAAACACTGTGCCATCTCCGGCAACAGTCAAAGTCCAGATATTTGTACCAGCTTGAGCCAGAACCGCATTGATGCCGGGTTGTTCATCTAAAAGATCTCCTACATGGCCCACATCTTCACTCAAAGCGTCCAAAGATATTGCGCCTAAATAGCCAGCTCTCACCACGTTGATGGTATAAGTAGCGCTACCGGTAGAAGTAGTCACAACCTGACCTGTGGGGGGATCCATAGTTAAGTGGAAATCTTGCGGAGGAGCTGTGTAAGTGATATCTACTTTACCGTTATCATGATGAGCAGGTGAATCAGGTATACCAACAGCTACACCATCCACCCAGAAAGGGATTTCTTGCAAGATAGGGGGTAGGTTAGGTAAAAAATCAGCTACAGACTTAGTTCTAATTTTAAGATTTACCTTTTTTGCATTGGTGCTAGTGTTGCCAACAGTGAGAGCGACCGGGTTTTCAGCAAAAGTATAATCCACAAAGTAATTTGGTAGAAAACCCTGTAATTCGGCTGAAGATAGTGTAATTATCCCAGCAAAACCATTTTTGCTAACAAGTTCGATAGTAAAGTTTGCTTCCTCACCCCAACTAATTGGGTCAGGATCGGGATCTAATGGATCGGAATCATAAAATTCTGGGATAACTTCCAGAGTGAAATCTGGCATGCCACCTTCGAGATTTAAAATACCATTGGCTGGAATCGGGTTTGTGACGGTGGGTTCTTGGCCGGGAGGAGGCGCGACATAGAGTATCCCTAAGCCCGGCAGGTAAGTGACTTCTGCACTCACTTGAAAATTAATCGTTCCTCCACCCTGTTCAGGGAGATAATTTTTCAATACGACAGTTAAAATTGGAGGGGTAGTGATGAATCCTAAATCTGGTGGAGTCAGCCGACGATTAGTGAATAAACCAAATGCGTCGACTACATCCAATACAGTAATCATAGGATTGTTGGGATCATTGCCCGGTAAAGCGGGATTTTCAATAGGAACGGTAATGCGAGCCGATTCGATAAAGTCCGGATATTGAGTAACGAGATCGTCAACCCGATACTTTATTGTGCCTAAGAACGGTAAAGGACAGCCAGGGAAGCCAATCTCTGGGTTTGGGTTGCAAGGATCAGATAAATTACCCGCATTAACATAAGTGCCGTATTCGATTTTAGTGTTGATAGTGTATTGTCTGATGTCGGTTGGTCCACCGGGTTGTTCAACCGGGTACAGCGACAAAGTAATTTCTGGACCGCCCGGTACTTGGGCTTTGATTCCCCACAAGGTGAGTAAATTGCTGATTTCTTTGTTGAAGAATACTACCGTTAACAGCAGAATAACTGCCCCAATGCCGAGGCCAAGTTTCCAGCCGAAAGGCCGCTTTTTGCGCGGGAGTTTATTAGGAAAATATCGCCCTGAGAGCGAATAGTTTGTATTATTTGGATTTTCTCTGAACATGCGACATTTTTATATTTATTTTAGGTTGTTTGACCAATTTTCGGTTACTGATTTTCATTTCATTATATCACAAAAAAACACTCTAGTCAATTATTTTTTAGATCATAAAACTAACTTTCATAGCTACTATTAATTAGTAACCTCGCGTCATGCTGTCTGTCCGTTGCCACGGAACGCGGCCAGGGAATTTATTTCAGCATCTCCATATAAAACTCCAAGATTCTGAAACCCGTCCTTCGCCAAGGCTACGGAGGGCTGACGCAAGTTCCCGACTTCGCTCTGCTGTACAGCAGAGCTACGACGGGCAGGCAGAATGACGGAGAAATTATGCAATTTCCAATTGACTTTTGGGATAAAAAGTAGTATAATTAAATTGATACAAAAAACAAAATAAACATGAAGAAAAAGAATAAATCCGCGCAAATAGACCTTAAGGCCCTCCGTGCGCTTTTAAAGTCGGTTGCTCATAAAACTAAATCGCACAATGTTGTTGCTGCCGCTATGGCGGTAGTTGTGATAATTGGACTAGCGTCGTCCACACCAATCCAGAATTATTTTAAATCCCAACCCAGTTCAGCTTTCGGTATAAGTGAACCGGGCGGCAATTTGCCAGGGAGTGCCAATTATCAAATTGTTATTGTTCCCGAGGTTCAAACAGTAGCATCGGGCAATATAGCTGTATATAATATAACATTGCTTCGCCAGGGAGGTTTTAGTAATCCAGTTATTCTGAAAACTGATTTGATTGGTAAGGTCGGTATTAAATCGGCCATGTTTAATAAAGGCGTATTAGTGATTGGTGCGGATTATACGCAATTGATTGTAGAGACACTGAGTGGTCAATCGGTGAATATATCACATCCTTTTAAGGTAAATGGCATTAGTACGCTGAATAATAAGTTCGTAGTGCGATCTGATACAGCCATGTTGAACATAGTTGTTGGTCCACAAGATTTTGTTATTGATATCACACCGGATGTGCAGACCACTGCTCCTGGCGATATGGCGATTTATATGATTACACTGCTCCGACTTAATGGCTTTACTGGTGATGTGGCATTGACCACTAATTTGGATAGTATGCCAGGCGTGCAATCAGTCGTTATTAACCCGAGCAACTTAACTGGCATGGTGCTTACGGCGACTTTAACAGTGACCACCTTATACTCAACTCCTGACGCCACCAATTTATTTACTGTTTTTGGTAACACTCCCAACTTAAATGGTTCACCCGCTCAGCGTAGTGACAACGCTACTCTTGTAATTCTGAGCGACTAAATCTAAATAAATCATCACTATGGTGGCGGAGACTGGTGGGCGGTACTGGATTCAAACCAGTGACCTCTTCCACGTCAAGGAAGCGCTCTAATCAGCTGAGCTAACCGCCCAAGGTCGCTTCGCGACAATTAAAAATTAAGAATTAATAAAGGGGAACAGAATTGATCAGGAAAAGTTGTTTTGCAACAAGTAAGAATTAAGAAGCCAGAACAAGATTAGGGTATCAGGTTTTGGGGAAAAATCAATAACCTATGCTGGCGTAGGGGATTGAGAGTTTAGCTTAATGGATGACAGTATTTTTAATAACTCTGTGCATTCTGCTGATAATTCCTTAAGCACATGATTAGCGTAACCCGTATCTTGTAATATTTGCATCCAGTAAATAGTTTCTCGAGTTTCTTTGAGAGATATCGCAACTTTATTAATAAAATCTTTGCGACTTGCAGCATATTTTGCCTCGTAGAGATTGGCTGATATTGATGTTCCAGATCGTATTAGTTGTGATATCATTATTTTGCTGATTTGGTCGGAGGGTAAAACCTTAACAGTTTTAATTAATTGGCAAGAGAAATTGTAGCTTCGCTTATAAATGTCAGGTTCCTTATCTGCCATTTTTTAATTATTAATTCTTAATTTTTAATTAGACAGATGCTCTTTATGAGCATTGTCCTAAAACTTCTTTGATGCGGGCTTCCAAGGTGGCCACGCCATCTTTTAGTTCGTCGATTGTGCCATTGTTATTGATAATAATATCGGCCACATCTTTGCCGGGCTCGACATATTTATCGTGCATGGGTCCGGCCGAGACCAAATATTGGTTGATAGATTCTTGCCAAGTACGCTCACCACGTTCGCCGGAAGTATCCCGTTCTAACCGCCGAGCAAGGCGAATATCCGGTTTCACATCTACAAACACAGACAGGTCGTAAAGTTTGCGAATGTCGGAATCAACCAGAATTAAAATTCCTTCCACAATAATAACCGGAGCGGGATAAACTCTTAAAGTTTCGCGTTTTCTGGTATGGGTCGCAAAATCATACTGAGGCATATCGATGGGTTCACCCGAGCGCAATTGTTTTAAATGTTCCAAAAACAGTTTATTGTCTATCGCGACAGGTTCGTCATAATTAATCTCCATCCGTTTTTCTTTGGGCACATCGCTGCGGTCGCGATAATAGTTGTCTTGCGAAATACTGACAGTCCGATTACTTGCCACTTCGTGCAGTTTCTTGGCGATATAAGTTTTACCGGAACCCGTGCCGCCGGCAATCGCAATAATAAATGGTTGTTTCTTTTCTCCGTTACTCACGCATCTATTATGGCAAAATAAAGAATATTTTGCCACTTTTCCAGAAAAGTGGCGTAAAAGCTCCGACCAGTCGTCGAAGCTATTTAATTGATAAATCTTTAGGTGTTTACAGCCAAACTCCCCCTCACTAATTGTGCCAAAGCAAATTAGTGAGGGGTCAAACATGGCTTCACCCTTAAAGATTTATCTAATTAATCCGCCAGCTGGCGGAACACTTCTCCTCCAATGGTCGGGCAGAAAATGAGTTCGAGCCCTAATGGCTGTGCTTGAAGAAAGGGTTGATTTTTTGGCTTATTTTGATAGGATAATTGGGCTGTCTGTCAGTAGGTAATCGCTGTTTGAAAAAATAGAGGAAAGTCCGAGCACCACTCTTAGTTCGAACAGTTCCTAACAGGAACCAAGAGCAATCTTAGGGAAAGTGCCACAGAGACAATTAAAGCCGAAGGTAATCCGTCCTGCGCTTCATCTCATCGGAAATAGAAAATCATTCTCTTCCGATATAGATAGCGCTTCGGAGGACGGCCTTTGGCCGAAGGTGAAAAGTTGCGAGGTGTGGTTATGCGGAAAGTTAGGCCAAACCTGATGATCTGCCTGCTTGCTACTCGCTAGGCCTCCGCGTGAGTGGAGTGTCCCGGTAAACCCTGTTCGGTGCAAGTTGGGGTGGGTCAGGAGCTATCAATATTTTGAACTAAGAATAGATAGTTTCAGATCCCAACGCGTGAATCAGTTGGCAACAATTGATCTAGATAGATGATTATCCATCCCTCACTAATTTTTGTGCGAAATACGATTGTAGTGATTTGTGAGCAAATGTCACGAGTTACATAAGAGCATAGATATTGCGTGTAGAAATTAGTGAGGGAGGACAGAACTCGGCTTATAGCTGGCAGACAGCATTTTATTAGCAATAACTAATTTAGAACGCACAGGCACAGATGGTACTAGGTTTGTATTTCAACCCATTACCTTAAAATGGAGTCCAGCTCCCGGCACTAAAGATTCGGGGATTACATATAAGCTGATGTACAAAGGCCCCATCGGTGCTCCAATTTCTGTCCCGGTAGGCAATCTGACTTCCTATGCGCTCAAATCCAGCGCTATAGAGTATTTTCCCGATGGAGAATGGTTTTGGACCGTGAGTTCCATTATCGATGGCCAAACCTATAATCGACCATATCCGCAATATGATGCATTGCTCAAAATCAGCAAATATTCCGCCACTGATTTTATTTATCCAAATCCAGATCAGTGTACGCAA
This sequence comes from uncultured Candidatus Saccharibacteria bacterium, assembly GCA_964363095.1. Lineage (GTDB taxonomy): Bacteria > Patescibacteriota > Kazan-3B-28 > Kazan-3B-28 > UBA10110 > UBA10110. The sequence continues at coordinate 4,353 of CAYIGX010000003.1, read as the reverse complement.
GGGTCAGTCAAAATACATCAATCATCCCCATCCCAGGTGTTCAATTGGAAGGAAGTTACAGGCGCAGTACGCTATGCCATTAGAATTGGCGTCGGCCACGAATCAGGTCCTTATTGGTACGCAGTGTCGCTGATTTATGCTCCCAACATTAATATTATCCCGTCGCTTTATGATATGTTACCTGATCACACCTACCTTTATTTGTCTTTGTCAGGTACGGCTTTGCCAGGATCTCAGAGCCAGGACAACAAAAATTATATTGGATTGTCTTATGGTACTACTTGCAAAGTTTATGTCGATAAAGATTGATAGGATGGATTATCAGACACAGAGTTAATTAACTTCTCCTCTAAAATCTCCTGATTAAAGCAGGGGATTTTTTGTAGATTTTCAGATATAATAGGGGAGAAACTAGGCCCTAAAAGTAGTCCCAATGAGGAGATTTAAGCTATTATTCACTTTTTTGCAGGTGCCCATCGACTTGGCTATGGTCTGGGCGGCTTTCCTCTTGGCTTATTGGGTCAGAACCCAGAATATTTTGGCAGCTCCACCAGCAACCTATATGATGCCATGGCCGGAATATGTACAACTCACTGGCGCGATTGCTTTGGGCTGGGTGACGGTGTTTGCTTTGACCGGGTTGTATAACCCTAAATCGCACGAGGGCTTAGTCCAAATTTGGCAACGCGTATTTATCGCGGTCTCAGTCAGTTTGGCTTTATTCATTGTAGTTCTATTCGGTTTTAAAGAATCATTCTTTTCGCGGTTAATTACGGCCTATGTTTGGGTAATCGCCATGGTCTTGGTATTTCTGGGGCGATGGTTACTTAAGTATAGCCAGTGGTGGTTGGCTAAAGCTGGTTTAGCCAAAGAATATATTGTTGTCGTGGGCAGTACCCCCGAAATCGAAGAAGTGAAAAAGTTTTACGCTAAACGGATGGCGATTATTAAAACTCTCTCTTCGGAGGCCTTACATGAAGTAGCCGATTTAGAGGCATTAATTGATAAATCTCAGACCGATCAAGTAATTGTGGCGGGGGAATTACTAACTAGCAATGGGTTAGGTATTGATCTAATTAATTTTTGCGAGATTAATGGCATTCGCTTTCGTTATTTGCCAAATATTACTGAGTTGCACGCGTTGCATGTGGTTAGCGATGTCTTAGAGGGATATCCAATTATTGAATTACGACCCACTCCCTTGGACGGATGGGGGAGAATCGTGAAAAGGGTGTTCGATTTTGTGTTTTCGGCCTTAGGCATAATTATTTTATCGCCAGTGATGATCATAATTGCCCTTTTAATTCGGCGCGATTCCTCCGGCCCCGCTTTATTTATTCAGCGGCGTCCCGGCCAATTTGGCACAGAATTCAATTTTTATAAGTTCCGGAGTATGCACACTCATTTATCGACTGGTAAACAATATGGTGGCGAGCAGGCCGAAACAGTGTTGAATGAACTCCGCACTGCTCACAATGAGGCCTCGGGCCCGATGTTTAAAATGAAAAACGACCCGCGAGTTACAAAAATCGGTCGCTTTATTCGGCGCACCAGCTTAGACGAATTACCTCAATTATTTAATGTCTTAAACGGAGAAATGAGTTTAGTAGGGCCACGCCCTCCATTAACCAATGAAGTGGCGGAATATGATCGCCAGCAACTGCGCCGGTTAATGGTGAAACCGGGGATTACTGGAATCTGGCAGATATCCGGCAGATCGGATTCGTCTTTCGAAGAATATCTGCGACTCGATATGTATTACATTGAACACTGGTCGTTGTGGTTAGATATTCAGATTATTTTAAAAACGATTTGGGCAGTCGTAACCCGCAAAGGCGCCTATTAACAAATCAGCAGGCCAGAAAGTTCCCCTCCTGTCCGAGGAGGGGCTGACGGCGCCATGAATCGTATGGTACATGGGGGAGGAGGGAGTATTGATTAATTACTCTCCACCCATGCACCACGCTGGGTAGCATGGCACCGCTAACCTCCCCTCCACCAGGGGAGGAACTAACCAGCTGACAAACTAACAATAAATGAAAAATATAGCAGAATGTAAAATTGCAATTGTGGCCGACTGGCTGACGAGCCGGGGTGGAGCCGAGCGGGTGGTGTTGGCCCTCTCCGAGGCTTTCCCGCAGGCGGATATTTTTACTTCGGTTTATAAATCAGAAATTTTTCCGGAACTTGTCCAGCGCAAAGTGGTCACGAGTTTTTTGCAAACTATGCCGTTGGGTAAAAAGCACCAACTTTGGCCAACACTGCGGCCACTCGCATTCGAGCTCCTTAATTTAGATGATTACGATATTGTTATAAGTTCGGCCCACGCCGAAGCCAAGGGTGTGATTACCAAACCGGAAACTTTGCACATTTGTTATTGTCATACGCCAACACGCTACTACTGGAGTCATTATCATTATTATTTGCAACATCCGGAATTTGGAACATTTAATCCCATCATTAGTTGGATTATGCCTAAATTAATTCATCGCTTGAGATTGTGGGATAGGGTCGCAGCCGATCGGGCAGATGTCTATATCGCCAATTCCCAAACCACCCAGCGCCGAATTAAAAAATATTATGAACACGATTCTGCAGTCATCTCTCCACCCGTAAATATAGATAGGTTTAACCCTAGTTCTGATATCGGCAATTATTTTTTGGTGGTGGGGCGACAAACAGCTTATAAGCGCACCGATTTGGCCATTGCTGCTTTTAATAAACTGGGCTTACCTTTAAAAGTAATTGGCACGGGTCCCGCTCTCAAGAAATGGATGTTGGGAGCACGGAAAAATATTCAATTTTTAGGACGCGTGTCTGATGTCGAAGTAGCCAAATATTTAGCGCAGACGCAGGCCTTAATTATGCCGCAAGAAGAAGATGCGGGAATTGTGCCTCTGGAGGCGATGGCCTCAGGCCGACCCGTCATTGCTTATCGGGGCGGGGGAGCTATGGAGACCGTTATCGAAGGCAAAACTGGTCTCTTTTTTGATCAACAAACCGTCCCGGCACTAATCGCGGCAGTGCAACAATTTAAAACAGTGAAATGGGATACAGCAGCCATCAGAACTCATGCCGAAAAATTTGATACCAAAGTATTTCAACGCAAAATTAAAGAATTCACAGAAGAAGCTTACGAGCAACATCTACAATTAATGCGTTAAAAAATAAAATGCGCATCGGAGTCGATATTAGAGGTCTGATCACTGGTCAACGGAGCGGGATTGAACAATACACTTTAAAGGTCCTTGAGCGACTGATCAAAAGCGACTCCATTAATACATACGTGTTATTTTATGTGGCTTATCGGGATTGGGATAATCGTTTGCAAGCTTTATTAGAGGAAGCGCCGTGGGCGAAGGGGGCTAACGTGGAAATCAAAAAATTACAGTGGGTAAATGCCCCGTTGTTGTTACATGCCTTATGGAAACCATTGGATTGGCCGAAAGTTGATAAAATTTGCGGAGGGTTAGATGTGATGTGGCAACCAAGCCCTCGCTTACTCCCAGTAAGCCACAAATGTCAAACCGTGATCACTTTTCATGATTTAGTTTTTGAGCTATTTCCCCAGTTTTATCCGTTGCAATCTCGGCTGTGGCAATGGCAAATGAGTTATCCTTATTTAGCGCGGACTGCGCATAGAATTATTGCGGTCTCTCGAAGCACCCAAGAAGATTTAATCCGGATTTATAAAATTCATCCAGATAAAATTACTGTGGTCTACGAGGGAGTGGACCCGGTTTATTTTGAGCCAATCGATGGAGAGTTATTAGCCGCTCTTCGCCAAAAATTTCAGGTGACAGGGGATTATCTGTATTATTTAGGCAGTTTAGAGCCACGCAAAAATGTTGTCGCCATTATTCGAGGGTTAAGTTATCTAAAACAACAGGGATTTGTTAATATAAAGTTAGTAGTTTCGGGAGGCAAAGGGTGGTTAAACGAGGCGATTTTTGCCGAAGTTGAAAAATTGGGCCTAAAGTCAGAGGTAGTGTTTACGGGAGGGGTAAGCGAAATCGAAAAAAATACTTGGCTGAAAGGAGCAAAATGTTTTGTGTTTCCTTCCTTGTATGAAGGGTTTGGTTTGCCGGTCCTGGAGGCCATGGCAGCCGGTTGCCCCGTAATTACTTCGCGAATTTCGTCTTTGCCGGAAGTAGTGGGGGATACAGCTCTGCTTATTGATCCGGAACAACAGAACGAATTAAATATAGCTTTAGTTAAATTATTATCTGATAAGAGTTTATCTGCTGATTTATCTAAGCGGGGACGAGAGCGGGCCAAACAATTTACTTGGGAAACTGCCGCCGCTCAAACATTAAAAGTGATACTCGATGGGGGAAAATAAAACCTATTACT
>CAYIGX010000002.1:5506-16800 GCA_964363095.1 uncultured Candidatus Saccharibacteria bacterium | reverse complement strand
CCCCATGTACCATTCGATACATGGCGCCGCTAACCCCTCCTCTGGCAGGAGGGGAATTATTGATTAATTAACAATTTAGTAAATAACTGGAGAGCTTTTTGGTAGATTTTTTCAATATTATCCGTGAACAGTAAAGTGTCTTGGGGTTGGAACGGTGTAATAGCCGCGCCTCCCGTTGACGGAACATTGGGTTTAACAATGGTGGGAATCGCTGGTTTTTGCAGTAATGTTTTCCAAAAGCTTTGTTTCTCTACTGCAATCACCCATTTCACTTGGGCTTTCCCCCCCATCCAAGTTTTCCATTCCGCTACCGGCCGGAAATATTCAGTATAGGTTTTGGCAGTCCAGGGCGCTTGGATAGTAAATTCAAACCGGCCAATTTCACCGGGCTTCACAATTTTATTCACTAATGCGGGACGATTAAACTTGATCCAAGAAGAATGATAGAATCCAGTTTTCCGATCCCGCTTAGTATCGGTGCCTAATCGAACAGGGCTGTCGCTATTTTGGTACCAAGTAGCTGTGCCGATATTTTCGAATTCCGCCCACAGAGTTGCTGTTGCCCGCGGCTTCAGAGTTATGTCGGGCGATTGTCTGGTTAACTTTTGTTCTATTTGCAAAGACGCCCCGTCTGCTGGTTTAAGAGAGAATTGTCTAACTAATGTAGCGGAATATTCTTCGCTCGCACCACCTGTGGTTGGTGGTGCAACTTTGATTATATCCGTTACGGTAATTAATTGAGAAAAACAATCATAGCGATTATCCGCATTGGCTACGCATAACCGATATGTCCCTATGGCCAAGGTACTGGGAGCCAATTTTACCAACATCCAATTTGAGTTATGTGGTTGTTGGGATGGAAAAACTACTTGATTTAAAGTTACTTTAGCTTGAGTTTCAAAACCCGTCCCCCGAATAATTAATTCGATATCGGCAGTATAAGGAAATGTTATTGGTATCACACTCCAGATGTCTGGATAAGTCGGCACATAACCACCGGATGAACCAGCTACCTCGGGTACAGCAGAAATAATAAACACCGCGTCACTACTATCGGTAATGGCTGGCACTGTAACGCTACTGATTCTAATGGTGGCGGTAGTAGTAGCTGGAGCGGTTACCGACCAAGAAGAATAAATCCCATCATTCAAAGTTGATGTAACGATGGTCTCCCAAGACCCGCCTACGGTTCTTTGCAATTCAATCTTGACACTAGCCACCATCCCAGTACTAGTCCAAGTAATGTCTGGTAAAGAATTGATTTGCCAATCTTCAGCCCCATTAGGAGCAGTAACTGTCAGGGTGCCATCATCTAAAATAATAAAGGATAAATTAGTAATGGCGCTATCAGCTTTCACGAAAAACACTCCCACCAAAATGAAGGAGATAGCTAAAACCGTGATCAACTCCTGTTCGAGTAGTTTTAATACGGCTAATTTTATTTTTGATATTTGTTTGAGCATTCCAGATGATAATATGATATCTAATTATTATATCATAAATAACCTCTCTCGTCAAGACATAAAAGAACAGAATTACTTCTATTTATTGTTCGAACAAAGAGAGAACCAAAAACTTGTTAGTTCTCGTCCGCCAGTTGGCGGACTCGAACAGTAACAAGAATGTGATAGATAGCATCAAGAAATAAACTCGGAGTCCTTCAGATAAAATCGCCAGGGTTTACTGGCATAATCTTTGGCGTAATCAATCCCCCTTCTGGCAGATTGCCCGATTTGCTCTGGCTTGATCTTTCTGCCATTCGCCTCCAACCACAAACCACTAACCCGGCCTAATTTTTGGCAATTCAGGTCGCTCCCAATTTGCAACTCACGACACAAGCGGCCCGGCCCAACCGGTTTTTGGTTTGTTTCAAACAATGGTTCAACGGAACGAATTAATACCGCTTCAGCTTCACCCTCCTTGGCTGTCACTAAATTCAAGCAATGGTACATACCGTAAATTAAGTAAACATAGATATGTCCCGCTGGTCCAAACATTACTTCGGTGCGTTTGGTGCGACCTTTGGAGGCATGGCAGCCCAAGTCCTTCATTCCACAGTACGCCTCGACTTCGGTGATACGATAACGAAAAGTGCCTTGTGGCAGACGACGCACCAAAATCTGGCCCACTAGACCCTCCGCGACAGTAAGTGTTGGTCGAGCCAACCAATCTGTTTTAAGAATTCTCCCGTTCATTGACCCCAACATTGACTGGTTGATTTGCCCCATTGCCGTTCGTTAGCGTCGCAAAAATCATTTTGCCGGCAATGGTCTGAAATACCCGCGTTACCATTACCTTCACTTCTTTACTAATAAATCGATAGCCGTTTTCAACCACAATCATCGTACCATCTTCTAAATATCCGACGCCTTGATTGCGATCTTTGCCTTCTTGCACTAATTTAATCAGTAATTCTTCTCCAGGTAAAACCACTGGCCGCAAAGTATTATTCAACTCATTGACATTCAGCACCGTAACGCTTTGAATTTGAGCCACTCGGTTGAGATTGTAATCCACCGTCATCAATCGCGCGCGACGTTTTTTAGCTACTCGAATGATTTTGGCATCCACGTCTAGCTCGGTCGGAAAGTCATCTTCGATCACCTGGATAGTAACGCCTTTCTCTTTGCGTAATTCACTTAAAACATCTAGGCCCCGACGTCCTCGACTTCGCCTTAAGTCATCTTGCGAATCGGCAATGTTTTGCAATTCGGTCAGAACAAATTTGGGCACTAGAAAGCGACCAGTCAAAAACCCGGTGCGCACAATTTCTAAAATTCGCCCATCAATAATAGCGGAGGTATCTACCACAATGTCGTCAGTGGCAGTAACGGCTCCCACGTCGCGCTTAGCTATGGTTAATAAGAAAGCAAATAAATGGCTGAAGAACTTACTGATAGCCAGGCGCTGATTATAAAAATAAGTGGTAACAACCGCGGCACTAAAGATATTAATAACCAGTGGTAACCATTGACCAAAAGGATCTTTTAGGCGCGAAAGGGGCAATGAGATCAAAGTTCCGATCGAGAGGCCCAAAATTACTCCAGTAATAATAATAGCAAAATCGGCTGATTTAATTGTGATCGACTTCCTCACAAAAATCAGATAACCGGCCAGCAGAATTAAAACAATGCCCCCAAAAATCTGTCCGTAAAGCATGGTGAGATAAAAATAAATAATAAGATAAATCCCTACTTAACTTTCCAAGGAACAAATTACTTTATGGCTTTGACTTTGGCGCTGCCTACGATTAGTTTACCACCCTTAGCCCCCACCGTTACGGTTGTCCCCTTACTAAAAACGCCACTTAAAATTCCTTCCGCTAATGCATCTTCAATCATGTTTTGAATCACGCGCCGAACTGGTCGCGCTCCACTATCAGGATCGAATCCCTGCTCGGTAATTAATTCTTTGGCCGCTTCGCTGACATCTAAGTTAATCCGTTGCCCTGCCAACCGTTTGATGAGTTTATCGATTTGCAAATCTACAATTTCTCGAATCATTTCTTTATTTAAAGGATGGAAAACGATAATTTTATCAACCCGATTAAGGAACTCGGGACGAAAAGTTTTTTTGAGATCACCCAGAACCTTCTCTCGTAAATTATCATAATCTTGGGTGGATGATTTGCCTATTCCCCCAAACCCAATTACCGCCTGTTGGTTCATGAGACCAGTACCAACATTGCTAGTCATAATCACAATAGTATTTTTAAAAGAAACTTTCCTGCCCTTGGCATCAGTCAAAAAGCCATCTTCTAAGATCTGGAGGAGAATATTCATCACATCGGGGTGGGCTTTTTCGACTTCATCTAACAACACTACCGCATAGGGCTTTCTGCGGACAGCTTCAGTCAAGCGACCACCTTCTTCGTAACCGACATAACCAGCGGGAGCACCAACTAAACGGGCCACATTGTGCTTCTCCATAAACTCACTCATATCAATACGAACCAAAGCGCTTTTGTCCTTAAAAATCTCTTCGGCTAAGGCCTTGGCCAATTCAGTTTTGCCAACACCAGTCGGCCCCAGAAACATAAATGAACCCATCGGCCGATCGGGATTACCAATCTGCACCCGAGACCGCCGAATCGCGGCAGCGACTGCCAAGACCGCCTCGTCTTGGCCGATAATCCGTGATTTTAGAGCTTGGGCCAGGTTGGTTAGGGTTTGTATTTCCTCCCCAGCTAATTCACCCACCGGGATATTAGTCCAGAGGGACACAACTTGCGCAATTTCTGTCGGCGTTACTTGTGGCCAAGTAGATTTATTGCCCCCGGATGATTCTTTTTGAACGGTCTCGATTTTCTTTTGCAAACGCAATTCTTGGGCCCGGAGCTTAGCCGCTTTTTCGTATTCTTGCGATTCTACGGCTTTTTCTTTTTCTTTGATAATATTTTCTAATTGCTCGCGTTCTTCCAGTGTCCCCACTTGAGCTAGGCCTGCCGCAATGCGGACGGCCGAGGCAGCTTCGTCGATCAAGTCGATGGCTTTATCAGGCAAGAACCTGTCATTTATATACCGGACCGACAGGGCAACAGCCGATTCAATGGTTTCAACCGGAATGGTGACTTTATGGTATTCTTCGTATTTTTCTTTGATGCCAATTAAAATACCGATGGTTTCTTGGGATGTTGGTTCGCCGACCAGGATTGGCTGGAAGCGCCGTTCTAGCGCTGGATCTTTTTCGATATGCTTTCTATATTCATCGACGGTGGTCGCCCCAATCATTTGCAAATCGCCCCGAGCGAGTGCTGGCTTTAAGATATTGGCAGCATCTAAACTGCCTTCCGCACTACCGGCACCCACTAGGGTATGGAGTTCATCAACAAACAAAATTACATCTTTGGCCTTGCTCACTTCGTCAACAATTTGATTAATGCGCTCTTCGAACTCTCCGCGATATTTCGTCCCCGCTACCATTGCCGAAGGATTTAAAACCATAAGGCGTTTTCCGGCGAGATTTTCCGGCACTTCTTTGTTTGATATTTTAATGGCTAGCCCTTCTACAATCGCTGTTTTACCAATTCCGGGATCGCCGATTAAAACCGGATTATTTTTAGTCCGGCGGTTGAGAATTTGAATCACGCGTTTAATTTCTTTGTCCCTACCCACGATCGGATCGATTTTTCCCGACTTGGCCATATTAGTCAAATCAATACTATAAGTGTCGAGTATGGGTGTGCTGGATTTACTGTTGCTTCTAGCCCGACCAATCCCCGGCTCGGCAAAAGCGGCTCCCATCATACTGTCTTGGGCGCTAGCTTGGATCGTATCCGCAGCGATGCGAGATAATTCCATTGGTGATACGCCTAATTGCTGAATGATTTTAAAGGCCTCACTTTCGCGATCTTGCAACATCGCAAGGAGCAGATGTTCAGTGCCAATATAGAAACTCCCATATTGCGCCGCAATCAAGACCGCGGTTTCGACCAATCGTCGAGCTCCCGGGGTTAACCCAACTTTAGTGATCGTCTCTTCTTTTCTGGACAGATTGACCACCATATCAACCTTTTCTCCGCTCACACCTAAACTACCTAAAATCTCAAAAGCGGTTCCGCTTTTGATGTTCAACATGGCGAGAAGGAGATGTTCTGTCCCTAAATGAGCTGACCCGAGCTCTCTGGCTACCTTTTGGGCATTAGTCAGAACTTTTTTGGCATTAGTGGTGAATTTGTCTAAATAGTTGTGACTATTCATATTCTATTTATACCACTATTTTGGAGGTTAGGCCTCGGCCTCTCCTGTAGCAGTGGTATCCCCCTCTGGTTCAACAGCTGGTTCACTGGATGTTTCAGCTGTTTCGGAGGCGGCGGCTTCGGTTGATTCTGCCGCGGTTTCTTCTAAGGGAATTTCTATATTTTCGGTGAGCTTTTCTGCTTCGGCTACCACTGCTTCCATGGGAGGTATGCCTTCTTTATCAATTTCGATTTGATAGCCAGTTAACTTACTGGCCAAACGCACATTTTGTCCGGCCTTACCAATAGCCAAAGATAATTGATCGCTATCTACTTTAATTTTAGCGGTATGCGTGGCTTCGCTTAGTTCCACTTCCCGCACTTTAGCGGGCGCCAAGGCATTGGTGATAAAAGTTTTCGGATCAGCGTCCCACAAGACAATATCAATTTTTTCTTCGCCAATTTCTGCCATGACTGCTTGTACTCGGACGCCTCTCCGACCGACCAGTGACCCCACCGGATCAATCGCGTCTTGGTGCGATAATACTGCTACTTTAGAGCGCACACCTGCTTCGCGAGCGATAACTTTTAATTCTACCGTACCGGCAGCAAGTTCTGGCACTTCCATAGAGAACAGTTTTTTGATCATATCTGGATGCGCCCGCGAAAGTACCACTTGCGGATCTTTACCGCTCGTTTGCACTTCTACCACATAAACTTTTAATCTTTGACCAACATAATAACGATCGGATTTAGATTGTTCGGATGGAAATAAAATACCAGAGGCCTTACCGATATCGATCATCACCACATCGCCTTCAATGCGTTGAACGGTGCCGGTAATTAATTCTCCCTCTTTAGATTTATATTCTTGATAAATCACATCCCGCTCCGCTTCCCGGAGGCGTTGCAAAATAACTTGCTTGGCAGTTTGAGCGGCCACCCTCCCGTATTCAGCGGGTGGAAAAACTTCTTCGCGGATTTCTCCATCAATCTCGGCATCGGGATTAACTTTTTGTGCATCTTCGAGGGAAATTTCGCGCATAGGTTCTTCGACAGTTTCGACAATTTTATGCACAATGAATAACCGCATTTTTTCGGTAGTTGGGTCGATGCTAGCCGCAATAATTTGTTCTTTTTGACCAAAATCCTTTCGGTAAGCCGCGGCGATAGCCGCTTCGATGGCCTCTAAAATGACTGCCTTATCAATGCCTTTTTCTTCGGCAATTTGATTAATGGCAGAGATAAATTGTGAATCCATAATTACTCCTTTAATTTTTAAAAAAGTGGGGACACCCACTTCTGAACTAGGTTTATTTTAATACAGTTTTTAGAAGGTGTCAACAGGGATAATTAAAAAGCGTTGGGAATAAAATTGACCTGATAATGCTTCGTAAATTGATTGAACAAAACCTCGACTACACCAAATACAAAAGGGCCGAAATAATGAGTCCGCGCTACATAATAAAGAGCTAACTTCCGTAATTTGATTTGCTTTTTTGGCGTGACTGCTTCGGCTGGCCAACCAAAGGCGGTGCTAACCCGCGTTTTAACTTCAACAAAATAAAGCATCTCTTTTGCTTTTGCAACAATATCGATTTCCCCTAAGGAACATTTGTAATTGCGTGCTACTATTGTAAAACCATTGGCTAATAAAAATTTAGTCGCAACGGTTTCACCATTCTTACCTAAACTAATTTTTAACACTTAATTTCTAGATTAGCCCGATCGGCGATATTAGCTCGGATGGGACGATAACTTTTGCGATGCCACACACAAACCCCGCGCTCTTTGATTTTAAGTTGATGGAACAGTGTTCCGTAACCTTTATTGACTTGAAAATTATATTCTGGAACTGAATTATGAATTTCTGCCATCATGCGATCTCTGGCGACTTTCGCCACAATGGAAGCGGCGGCAATGGAAACTGATTTACAGTCGCCATCAATAATCCCTATCGAAGGAATTTCGGCAAACCCAACCTTGAATCCATCCACTAAAATATATTGGGGCATGACTGACAAATTGCCCACCGCGCGCCGCATCGCCAGATAGGTGGCTTTACCCACTCCCATTTCATCAATCTCCTGGGGTTCGACAATTCCAATGCCGATATCAATCGCAATTTGATAAATTTTTTTAAGCAACCTTTCGCGTTTCGAAGGTGCGAGTAATTTAGAGTCGTTGATGCCGTAATAACGTTCTAAAAACGGCAGCACAACGGCTGCAGCTACAACTGGTCCGGCCCACGCCCCTCGCCCAGCTTCATCCACTCCTGCGATAGCTAAGTACCCCTCCTCTCGGAACGATTTCTCGAACTTAAGATTGGGAATCTTTCGCTTCTTCATTTGAGCCCCCCTCCGCTTCTACTGTATCATTCCCCAGTGTAGTTTCGGCAACGGGAGCTCCGGCGGTAACTTCCGAAGTAGTTTCGATTTCGGAAACAGTTTCCCCTGGTGCAATAATTTCGGCTGCTTCTTTTTCTTTAGCGGCAGTTACGGCTTCCGCTAAGACCTCTTCGGTTAATTCTTCCTGCCCTTCGGTTTTGACTACCAGTTCCCACACATCCTGATCAATCTTTTTTTCTTTCATCTTGAGGGACTTGCCAGACAACTTCCGTAAATAATATAACTTAGCCCGACTCACTTCGGAACCTTTTTTGAATTCAATTTTAACAATACTGGGAGATTGTAAGGGATAGGTGCGCTCGACTCCCACGCCATAAGTGATTTTGCGCACAGTAAAACTGGCGTTAGAGCCGGATTTGCCGTGGGTTTTAATCACAATGCCCTCAAAGACCTGGATTCTCTCCTTGCCACCTTCTTTGATCTTCTGGTGTACCCGCACAATATCACCGGGGTGAACTTCGGGGAGACCTTGAACTTTGGCTGATTGTTTTAACATCCCTACCATAGGTGATTTATCTTAATCTCTCGCTATGGTAGCAGAAAAACTCGGGCTAAGCAAGTCATCTCCTTATAATATAAAAAATGGGGGCGACTCTGAGCCGACCCCCTTAATTATCACAATCACCCTAAGGATTTTATAACTCCCATAATGGAAGTATTTTCGTGGAAAACATCTGCTCAGCCTCAGGCTTAATGAAAGCGGCTTTTACTCCCCCTGGATGAGAAGTGTCGGATTTAACAATAGCCATTTTCGGGAGCATAGCTATGCTTGCCGTGATGGCTTCGTCGGGCCACTGGCTGTGAAGTAAGCAGGTGACCACTCGACCCTTGATATCCTCCAGTTTGCCGGTTTCGTCGCATACCTGCTCGTTGACGGCCCAACAGAGCTGTTTCCATCTTTTGTTTGCTACATTAGCAGAATCCTTCTTAATCGGTGTTGTGTTTTTCAATGTCCGCCTCCTTGGCGAAAAGTGCAAAATATGCGAGCGTTTGTTGACACTCAGCATTTCCAAAATAGCAAAAATTTTACTAGGGGTAAAGAAAACCCCGCCCTAGTTACTAGCGGCGGGGTTAAGATCCAGATGATACGCGGAAGTTACAATTTCGTTAACATCGTAGCTATCCTCGAATGAAAAACCGTTCAATTCCCGTTTGAAACTAAACAAATAGATTCCCGGGACATTGGTGGTTTGGTCGGTCATTTCCAAATAAAGAGCATACTGGTCCTTAGAATCCAGCAAGGCCGACTGAAGGCCGGAACACAGCCCAGTCGACCAGTCGAATTGCCAGCGGCCCCAATCGCTCTCGAATAAGTCCATGTTATTTTGAGCGGGACTTATCTCAAATGAAATGGCCGATTGTAGCCAGTTAGAGACGATGGATAGTTGATAACTCTCATCCTGCTGGCTGATTGCCACCACCCCACTGATAAGGCCTCTGGTCAAGAATAATCCCTGACAGTTCGGTAACACTTTGTCGACATCCTTCAGCTCTTTGTTGCGAGCTCGGGGGCTGACGACATAGAGGTTAGTGGACCCATCGCTGGCTCGGGCCACAAAATATATGCGGCCCAACCACCCCTTGGTTACCCACAACGGTGGGCAAACCAATTGGACATTTTTGACCACACAATACTCGTGCGCCTTGCTGAACCGATAAGTGCTAAGGCCAGTCCTCCCTTCATAGGCAAGCCACTGGCCATTGGGAGAAAAGTCCGCCCAGCGGCCATCCACTACCCGTTCGGGATGAGGTTGACCAGTCAGCCGATAAATACTTTTGTTCCCATCAATCTCGTTGGTAAAAACCAAAGTTTTTCCATCGGGTGCAAACCGCGGATACGAACATTCCCCGCCCGTCGCGAATTCAACTTGATTCGACCAATCGCGATTAGTAAAAGCTAATTTGCCGTCATGAATATAGGCAAATCGGTAACTCAGGAGATCAGTTTGATTTAAGTTGATCTCAGGCAAAGCCGGAATTTCTATGCCAAAAGGTATCGGACTATTGCCTCCGGGAAGAGATGGTACACCACCTCCAGCGGCAAATTTTGGCTTAAGTTGCAAAACCTGATCCAGCCAACCTAAGATTTCCCGATCAAGTGCAAGTTCTAAGCCGGCACCTGTCGATAGTTCGTAGTGATCATACTCTTCCCATATCCGAGAATTTGAGATACCACCACAAGTTGCCGAAGATACCGGCACTACCCCATCACTTTGTTTGTCTGCCGATGAATTATCCCGCCAAACTGAATTGGCTATCACTAGGGCCATTGCTTCAGCAAACCGCTTATTGCTGGTTTGCCAATCGGGACCAGTGGTCACCCAATTGCCTATTTCGTCCAAAAAGCTTCTAGTGAGAATGCCTGGGGAACAAGGTTGGACTCGCCCGGCGTATAACATTAGTTGGCTCTTAGTTTGTCCACTTTCGGGATAACTTTTTTCCAATCCAACTGATCCCTCCGCAAAACGATCCAAAAAATTAGACAATTTACGCGCCAAAGTAGTAGCCGATAATATTTTAATCACAGCTACATCTCGAACGGATTTGTCGGCTAAAGGGCTACCTAAAATAGGCGCTCCCAACAACACTCCTCCTTCAATCAGCGAATATCTTTGGTCTAGCAACCAACAAACCAATCCTCCTTCGCTATACCCCACTACTGCAATCTGTTTGTCGCGCAAATTAGGATTAGTTTGAATTTGTTGCGCCAAATCCGCCGCAATCGCTTCTGGAGATTGTTGGGGGTAATAACCGTAAAACCAATATTCGGCCAAAGCCGAAGTTGGTTTACCGAAATAATCTCGACCAACCGACTCGAAATTGACAAGCTTGAAACTGAAGATACTCTCCAACAGCTCTTGACTAGGCCCAGTTGTGGGAATATCGAGCCGTCGCCCATGCACAAAGATAATGACTTTGTCACAGGAAGTGGTTTGCCGAGACCATCGCCAAAGTTGACCCGGTAAAGATGTTTCCTCGGACGAGGCAGGTCGATAAGCACACACCAAAGCGCCAAAAAGAACTAACACTACAAGATAGTACCTCACGCATCATCACCTCCTTAAGGTGACTTATCTAGATTTCAAAGTACTGCTAAGACAAAATGGCGGTGAGCTCGGTTTCGAGCTCGGGAGTTTGAGCAGTTTTAGTGGTGGTTTTTAATCTTTGCTGCTGCCCATTGGCAAAGATCTCTAATTCTACACCGATTT
>CAYIGX010000002.1:0-5406 GCA_964363095.1 uncultured Candidatus Saccharibacteria bacterium | reverse complement strand
CCAGTAACTCGGCACAAGCTTGCATTACATTTGGGAAAACAATGACCTCCAAACTGCCACTCAGGTCTTCGAGACGCATAAACGCCATCGGTTCGCGATTGCGCGTGTTGACTTTTTGTACTTTGGCGACAATGCCCGCCACTTTAATTTTTTTATTATCAAAGGTGCTGTTGAGGGAAGCAATTTCACGAAACCTCCCTTTTAATTTAGGCATAATTTCTTTTAGGGGGTGTTTGGAGACAAATGTCCCCAGCAGCTCTTTTTCCCAAACTAAGCGCTCTTTTTCGGTAGATGGTTCGGCTGGTTTTAATTGCAAAGTTGGTTTTTGAACGGTCACATCGCCAAAAATTCCAATTTGGTTCACATTTTGATTTTTATGCAAGTTGCTGACAAAATCGACCATCGTATCCACATTACTTAGCAGTTCTTTAGCATCACCAAAATCGCTCAGCCCCCCTGATTTGGCTAAAGATTCTAATACTTTTTTATTGAGAGCTTCTTTAGGCACCCGGATCAAAAAATCGGTTAAATCTTGATAGCGACCACCAATTTTGCGCTCTTCTTCAATTAATTCTGATACCTTGCGCCCGACATTTTTAATAACATTGAGGCCAAAACGAATATTGCCGGTTTCTTTGACCACAGCAAAATCAATAAAACTTTCGTTTACCGAAGGAGGCAGGACATGAATATTAAATCGTTCCGCTTCGGCGATATCTTTGGCCACCTTGTCGAGATCGGTTTGGTCGGAAGTAAGTAGAGCCGCTAAGAATTCGTTTGGATAGTGCACCTTAAGATACGCCGTCCAATAAGCGATTACCGCGTAGGAAGCCGCATGGGCTTTATTGAATCCATAACTCGCAAACGGTTTCACAAACTCGAATAATTGTTCGGCGATTTTTTTATCTATACCATTCTGGAGCGCACCATTAATAAATTTGGCTTGCTGTTCTAATAATACTTCTTTAATCTTTTTACCAATCGCCTTCCGAAGCACATCGGCTTGCCCCAAACTGAATCCGCATAAATCCCGAGCGATTTGGAGGACTTGTTCTTGGTAAACTGCAATCCCATAGGTATTGTTTAGGATCGGTTCTAATTTAGGATGAAGATACTCGATTTTTTTACGTCCGTGCTTACGGTCGATAAAATCCGGGATCAGCTCTATCGGTCCCGGGCGGTACAGAGCTACCATAGCAATCAGGTCCCCCAGCACATTGGGTTTCAATTCTTGCAAATTACGCCGCATGCCTTCGCTTTCGAATTGAAATACCCCGACTGTTTCGCCCCGACTTAACAAATTAAATGTAGCCGGATCATCAAATTTAATGGTTTCGATAGTGAGATCTTTTGCTCTGGTTTTGCGAATAATCCGCAAAGCATTTTTAATAATCGTGAGATTTTTAAGGCCTAAAAAATCGATCTTCAGTAGACCCAGTTTTTCAATCGGACCCATCGAATATTGTGTAATGAGCGACACCTCGCCCTTAACTGCCCGTTGCAATGGCACATACTCCACTAAATCTTTGTCGCCGATCACTACTCCCGCCGCATGCGTCGAAGTATGCCGCGCTACCCCTTCAAGTTTTTTCGATAAATCGATCAGGCGTTTAATTTGCGGATCATCGCCATAGAGTTTTTTCAATTCATCCACCGCCTCCATCGCTTCAGTTAAGCTTAATCCGAAGGGAATTAATTTAGCAATATGGTCCACATCACCATAAGTTAATCCCAACACTCTCCCAGTATCCCTGACGGCCGCCCTGGCCGCCATAGTCCCAAAAGTGACAATTTGGGCCACCCGCGTCTCGCCATATTTACCCACCACATATTGAATGACTTCTTCCCGCCTGTCATCTGCAAAATCGATATCAAAATCCGGCATACTAATCCGTTCGATGTTAAGAAACCGCTCAAAAAACAAACCATATTCCAATGGGTCGAGATCGGTAATATTTAAAACATAGGCCACCATGCTGGCCGCTCCGCTACCTCGGCCGGGACCCACGACAATTCCCTGACTTTTGGCCCAATTTATCATATCCTCGACTACCAAGAAATAAGATTCATAATGCATTTGATTAATTACCCCCAGCTCGTAGGCAATGCGGTCTAATACGGCTTGACTGGGAGTATCGCCAAATCTTTTTTTAATGCCAATCTGAACCAATTTATCCAAATATTCTTTATCGGATGTCTCGCCTGCGGGTAAATCGAACTTGGGCAAAATATTTTTGCCAAATTCTAATTGTACATCGCATAATCCGGCAATTTTATCGGTATTGGCCACGGCTTCCGGCACATCCATAAACGCCTCGATAACTTTATCGGGATGTTTAAAGTCGAATACATCCGCATGCATATTAAATCGATTTTTTTCAGAGAGGAGAGCCCCGGTTTGCACACACAATAGTACATCTTGGGCTTCAGCATCTTCGGGGGTTAAATAATGAGCATCGCAAGTGGCCACTAACGGGATGTTTAGTTCTTGGGAAACTTTTTTCATCTCCGCGTTGGCTTTGATTTGATCCGGTATATTAAAGTGCGGCATCAACTCTAAGTAATAATCTTCCCCGAATAAATCTTGATGCCATTTAGCAATGGTTCTGGCTTCATCGAGACGATTTTCGATAATGGCTTGGGGGACTTCCCCGGCTAAACACCCGGACATGGCGATTAACCCCTCGTGATGAGCGGCCAAAAACTCCCGATCAATTCTGGGTCGATAATAGTACCCGTCTAAATGAGCTTTGGTTGTGATTTTTAACAAATTTTGGTAACCCTGATGATTTTTAGCCAGGAGAGTTAAATGAAAATAACCCTTTTTGCCGGGAGTAACGATTTTTTCTTCCAGTTTGCCTCTCGCCATATACACCTCACCCCCTAAAATGGGCTTTATCCCCGCTTTCTGACAAGCCGCATAAAACTCAATAATGCCGTACATCACTCCATGATCAGTCAACGCCAAAGCAGTAGCGCCTTGGCCTTTAGCCGCTGCCACTAAATCCGGGATTTTAGTCAAGCCGTCCAGTAAGCTGTAATGACTGTGAACATGCAAATGAACCAAATTGCCTCCTAAGCTAAAACTACGTTCTAACGTACTTTTTATTCTAACAAATTAATCACCCTTTCGCTTACTTCCGGCGTCGCTCAAAAAACAACCAACTGATCAGAACCACAGCGAAGATGCCCAATAGAATCAGTACTGCCACCCAGATTCCGCTTAGCACAAACTCAGTAATTCCCACGGCCGCCCCGACCAGCGCTTGCCCCCACAGAGTTTTAGCTAAAAACCAAACTGACACCAAAAAAATCAAGATGCCCAGAAAAATGTTGCGGAGTAAATGGGGATGAGCTTCGCCAAAGTAAACCAAATCGTTCCAGAATACCTGCCAACTACTTTTGTCGTGGTAATCTTTCCCCATCATATCCAGAATGGCTTTGAGGTAGATGGCAGTGGCATCTTTGGCGGTTTTTGCGTCCACAAAAAACCCCGGCACTTCGGCCACATCTTCGTACACTTTCCGCGCTTCCAGAAGCCCCCGCATATTGGAAAACAAGTTGGATGAATTCTGGATGGCCTCGTTAACCGTATCGCCAAAACTAATAATCCCCAGAACCTCCCGGAATAATTTGTCTGCCTCAACTATCGCCATATTCAAAGCGGCAGAATTTTTCTGGGCTAATAGTTTTTCAATCCTGTCCCATTCTTTTTCAATAATAATTTCTTCTTGTTGTAATTCTTCTTCTGGAGAAGGTTGGTCCAAAATCTCATCTTCCATAATTAGTAGAAATTAATAATCCTATTCAAGACAAACTTATATTGTTTGCCATCTATTAAGGTAGCTAATTTGGGGTCTTGCTTAATTAAATTGATGATCATGACCTCATCCGCCCCGGCCGCGCCTTCAATCTGCCCGCGCTTCTTGCCTTGTTCTTGCACAATAACAGTTACTTTGTCTAATTTAGCTTTACTGGGGTCTGCTACCGGCCATTTAGATAAGAATACGCTCTCCTTTTTGCCTAAAACTTTTTGCCATAATTCTTCGGCTAAATGCGGTGCAAATGGAGCCAGTAAAATCACAAAATCCTCTAACCAACTATTGCTCTTGCCGTCCGCAATAGCTTCATTTATAAAAATCATAAAAGCACTGATGGCGGTATTAAAATGAATATTTTCAATATCCTGAGTTATCTTAATTATCAACCGATGAAGTTCGCTATCTTTACTATTATCTTGGGACAATTTGGCGCGCTCTTGCACCAGCCGATAAGTCCTGTCTAAAAATTTTCGCACACCTTCGATACCAGCGGTACTCCAAGGGATAGATTGGTCAAATGGCCCCATAAACATTTCATACATCCTTAGGGCATCGGCTCCAAATCCTTCTATGGCCTCATCCGGATTTACGACATTGCCTTTAGATTTGCTCATTTTCTCGTTATTTTCGCCTAAAATCATGCCCTGATGGCGCAATTTTAAGAACGGCTCATCAAAATCAATGTAACCCAGTTTATGCAAAACTTTCGTGATGAACCGAGCAAAGATCAAGTGCCCCGTTGCATGTTCTGCTCCTCCAATATAAACATCTACCGGTAGCCAATACTTGAGTTGATCTGCATTAGCAAATTCTGTATGGTTTTTGGGATCGGCATAGCGCAAGTAATACCAAGACGAACACACAAAAGTGTCTAAGGTATCGTACTCGCGCCGGATTGCCTCCGAATATCCCGCTGGCAATTTTTTAAACGCTTTTGAATAAGTTAAAGGTGATTCGCCGGTAGGGCGAAATTCCACATCGGTCGGCAAAATCACCGGCAAATCGGTTTCTTTGAGAGGAATGGGTTGCTCATCTTTGTCGTACAACATCGGAATGGGCGCTCCCCAATACCGTTGGCGGCTAACCAACCAATCCCGCAACCGATATTTGGTCGCCAATTCCCCGTTCACTAATTTAGTAATGGCTGGGATAGCTTCTGCTATAGTTAGGCCATTAAACTGGTCTGAATTAATAAGTTCGCCTTGCCCCGTAAAAGGCAATTCTCCTCCACTGATCACCGCCACAATTGGCAGATCAAATTTTTTGGCAAAAGCAAAATCGCGCTCATCGTGAGCCGGTACACACATCACCGCTCCATGGCCATAACCAGCCAACACATAATCCGCCACCCAAATCGGAATTTCAGCATTATTTGCCGGATTAATTGCATAAGCGCCAGTAAACACGCCGGTTTTATCTTTGGTCTCAGCAATGCGATCTAATTCGGTTTTTTTAGCGGTAACTTCTTGATATTTTTTTACTTCATCCCTATATTCATCGGTCACAATTTTATCTAAATCAGCGTATTCCGGCGCTAATACCATATAAGTAGCGCCAAACAATGTATCCGGGCGAGTAGTAAAAA
>CAYIGX010000001.1:16377-20279 GCA_964363095.1 uncultured Candidatus Saccharibacteria bacterium | reverse complement strand
AACTTAATTAACTGTTTGGTCTCCTCGGAAGCCGTTACCGCCCAAACGGGTTTGGAAACCAAAGGTTCCCAATGTTATACTTTCCGAAAAATATTACAACTTCTGCCATAAGCGTATTTAATATACACGCCGGTATTACCATCGGTTTTCAGGGTCTCGTCAAAATCGAAAATAATTTCTTTGTGCGAGCGATTGCGGAGCATATAATAACGAATCGTGGCGGCGGCTAATTTCTGCACATCGGTCGGCAATAAACTGGGGTTAATTGTGGCGATTTTTTCTTCGATCTTATCCATCAAATCATCAATCTTTACTCCGATACCTGCGCGGCCCGACATCGCATACTCGGTTTTATCTTCTTCTGGATGTAAGCCCAATTCTTTTACGGCTCCAAGAGATAATTTGACGACATTGTAATCCAGATGAATCGAATTTTCCGCCGGTCCCGGGTAACCCAATTTAACTAAAGTTTCGCGAATAACTTCTTGCGGATAGCTTTGACGGACATCGATCACATTAATAACTTTGTCCGGCTTACTAAAAGTTCTAACAGTAGGTTCTAAGTTTTCAATACCTAAAGTCCCGCCGGCAGTGGTCAAGAGTGGTTCGCTATTCCATTGCCTTTGCCTCACAAAATATTCGAAATCGATTGGCAGTAATCCAAATTTCCATAATTGATAAGCCAAATCTTTGGCCGTATAAGTGGCTACACCATCGCTTTTGACTAAGATTTTGTGTTCGCGTTCGGTACGGCCGAATTCGACTACCCAAGCCCCTTTATTCACGCCGTGGCTGGGCTGTTTGATTAATTTCTTTTGTTTTAGCTCGTTGAACACGGTGGGCCAGAGCCCCAGATCGATAATATCTCTTTCCCACACTAATAAATTGTAAGCAATATTTAACCGGCTTAAGGTAAGTAAGTGGCGATCGACCACTTGGTTAGCTATTTCCGAAGCTTTTTGTGATGTCGGATTATTGCCTTCTTCTAATAATTTTAAGATCTCTTTTTTCCGCTCTGGTAGTTTAGCATCCACTTCGTAGAACTTTTGGATTTTAGTGTAAATATCCCAACAGAAATAATCGAAGGGTTTGCTCCCTTGTTTATCGGGCAGGTTTTCTAACGCCACTAAAATATCGGCAACTTGAGCGCCGGTATCGTCAATATAATTTTGCACTTCGATCTGATAGCCATCGGCCCTAAGGAGATTGGCCACAGTGTCGCCCAAACAAGCGTTACGCAAATGGCCAATATGAGCGGTCTTATTTGGATTAATGGCTGTGTGTTCGATTAAAATCCTGCCCTTATCTTCGCGTGATGTCCCGTAGTTTTCTTTTTGGGTGAGAACTTTTTGGATAAAATGTTCACTAAATTCGGCAAAATTTACTAAAAAATTCACATAACCCGGTGGAGTCACGGTAACTTTGGCGATAAAATCCAACGGTCTTGTTTGCAGTTGATCGGCCAGTTGCCCGGCAATTTCCAATGGTGATGTTCCCACCAGTTTAGCTAAAGTGAGAGGCAAAGCGGTCGATAAGTCACCAAATTCTGCGGAGGGGGGAGCGACTATTTCGAAATCTGGTAGTTTAATTTTAGGCCAGAGGATAGCGGCCGCTTCTTGAACAGCTAAATGTAGTTTATCTGTCAGCACCATGTTTATAGTTTACCTCATATCAAGCGACTGTCATCCTGGGGCCGCTCTTCTGTCATCCTCGGGCTTGACCCGAGGATCCAGGCCAATGGTTTAGAGAGTGATGTTTTGGTATAAATCTTCCCATTGAGGATTGGTCTTTTCGATTAGATCTTTCTTCCACTTTCTATTCCATGATTTCAGTAGCTTCTCTCTGGCGATTGCCGAATTTATATCATCGGTTGTTTCGTAATAAACCAGCTGATGTACCTGGTATTCTTTGGTGAATCCTTCTACCAAATCAGACTTATGTTCGTAAATTCTTTTGGTTAGATCAGAAGTTACCCCAATATACAAAGTGCCATTGCGGTCATTAGCAAGGATATAGATATAATACTGATTCATTTTCGCCTGGATTCTCGGATCAAGTCCGAGAATGACATAGGAATTGTCATTTCAACGATTTTAGTAATTCAGCGGTGGTGACTAATTGTGCATCTGATTCGGTGCGTTTTTTTAATTCAATTTTACTACCGGTTTTTTTGCTGACTGTGGCACGGTAGGGGATGCCGATTAAATCCGCATCAGCAAATTTTTCACCAGCGGAAATTGCTTCCCGGTTGTCATAGAAAACTTCGATGCCTTTGGCAACTAATTTTTCGTAAATCTTGTCGGCTTTTTTGTTCTTGTCAATACTGATTAAATGTAGTTTAAACGGGGCAATGTTGGCTGGCCAAATAATACCTCTGTCGTCGTGGCTGGCTTCAATCACTGATGCCATCAATCTTTCCAAGCCAATCCCATAACTTCCCATCACGACCGGTTTTTGCTGATTGTTCTCATCTGTGTATAAGAGTTTTAATGACACACTGTATTTAGTCCCTAGTTTAAAGATATTGCCGACCTCAATCCCGCGCTTAAATTCACAATTTCCGCTACCGCATTTTTTACAACTAACATTAGGTTCATCAGCACCTTCTTTCATAATGCCTAAAACTTCGGCATTTACCGCACAACCACACTCGCGGCATACGACAATTTTGTCCTCGCCGCTTGGCGCGAGCATCATAAATTCGTGGGCACCGGAGCCCCCCATAGCACCAGTTGAGGACTCGATCATCACGGTTTCAATGCCCACGCGATGGAATATGTTATTGTAAGCGCCAATAAATTTTTGATAGGCCGCATCCAGGCCCATTTCGTCGCGGTCAAACGAATAAGC
The DNA here is from genome assembly GCA_964363095.1 of uncultured Candidatus Saccharibacteria bacterium. Lineage (GTDB taxonomy): Bacteria > Patescibacteriota > Kazan-3B-28 > Kazan-3B-28 > UBA10110 > UBA10110. The sequence continues at coordinate 17,429 of CAYIGX010000001.1, read as the reverse complement.
ATCTTGCATCGTAAATTCGCGGGTACGCAGTAATCCGCCCCGGGCTCTTGCTTCGTCGCGCACTTTAATTTGAATTTGCCCAACTAGTTTCGGCAAATCTTTATAAGAAGAAATAATGGCCTTAGCGGCATCGGTCACGACTTCTTCGTGAGTCATGGCTAACACAAAATCTTCGTCCGAGCGATTTTTTATTTTCCACAGTTCCGGCCCGACTTCACTAAATCTCCCAGTTTCTTTCCACAGCCGCGCCGGATGGACAACGGGCATAATTATATCCTCTACACCGATTTTGTTCAGCTCTTCCGTAATAATGGCGTAAATCTTGCGATATACTTTAAAACCTAGCGGGAGCAGAGAATAAAACCCCGCTCCTAAAGGATGAATAAACCCACCCCGCAGTAATAATTTGTGCGAAATTGTCTCCGCTTCTTTGGGCGCTTCTTTACTGGTTTTAAGGAAACTTTGCGAGTATTTCATATTTAAATTATAACATGCCAAGTAAGACCGGTTTCGTCATTCTGGGGAGCATCTAGCGACTCCAGAATCGTATAATTGGCGGCATTTACCTTGTGCCGTCATCCTGGCTTGTCCAGGATCGTATAATCAACAATGTTTACCTTACATTGTTGTCCTGGTTTCACCCAGGATCTTATAATGTAACCATGATCAAAGGCGGGTATATCTATGTCATGGCCAACAACCGACCGACTTTATACGTAGGTGTAACTAGCGGTCTCATCAAAAGAGTATACGAACACAAGAACAACCTAATACCTGGATTCACTGCCAAGTATCTTTGCCATAAGCTAGTCTACTATGAATCATTTGATTTTATCGAACAGGCGATTATTAGAGAGAAACAGATCAAAGACCTAAGCCGAGAAGATAAATTAAAACTCATCAGAAAAACTAATCCAATGATGAAGGATTTATTCTATACGATTCTGGACAAGCCAGAATGACGGATGTTAAATTAACGAAGCCAGGCGAAGCTCCTTAAGGAGCGTAGGCTGGTCGGGGCGAGAGGACTTGCACCTCCGATCTCCCCGATG
>CAYIGX010000001.1:0-16277 GCA_964363095.1 uncultured Candidatus Saccharibacteria bacterium | reverse complement strand
TCCATCGGGGCGCCTGCTAGTGGTCGGGGTGACAGGATTCGAACCTGCGACCTCCCCGATGTCCATCGGGGCGCCTGCTAGTGGTCGGGGTGACAGGATTCGAACCTGCGACCTCCGCGTCCCAAACGCGGCGCGCTAGCCAACTGCGCTACACCCCGACATTTTAATTTTATACATTGTTCTAAAATAATTTGTTCAATGATCTTACGGCTTTTCATCTTTTTAAGTTTGTGCTCGATTTGTCGTGCTTCTTTAATTGTAGGGCAGTTATGGATAAATTTGATTTCCCATGGTCCTTTGTTCTTTGTGGCAATGACCCAACCTTTATTGTGGTAGGTTAACCTACTATCAACATCGGTGCTAGAGCCAATATAATATATTAGATTCTTCTTGCTTTGCAAAATGTAAACAAATCCTTGAGGCATTTTTGCGATCTCCCTCCGATGGAGTCCGATACTCGTCCTCATACGGAGTCATCGGACCGATGTTCATCGGGGCGCCAGCATGCTGGGCTACGCCCCGAAATACAAATTTAGCATATTTCATTTAACCATAAAATAAAAGTTGACAAAATTGGGGATAAAGTGTTTGCATATATTTTCGGTTACTTATATATTGAGTATGTTGCAAATATTAATTTTTATTTTGGCGGACAAGCTTTATCAGTAATATGTTCGGAACACATAACAACAGACATAATCTTTAATGGAGTCCCGCATCAGCGGTGGTCTCGACAGTTGCGTTATATGATGGAATAGTAGGCCGGCCCGCAGAACTCCTACTGCCACAACTCCGTAAATGTTGGGGGAAGCTCTGGCGGGTCAGTCCGCAAAACTACGATTAGCGTTACTGGTGGGCGAATTGGCCTCAGGCCCTTGCCACCGTCCCGGAGGGAGGGGCTAAAAATGTGTGAAAACCCCTCTTCTCTGCCTCAAGTGCGGAAGAAAGAAAAGTATTTACAAAGGTGTGAAATAGTGATATAATAAGATAATAAGTCAAAAAAGCGTCCAATTAATAAGGTGTTAAAAATCAAATAAAATGGTTTCCAAGCAAACAATCTTACATAGAGCGGAAAACCAGGTCAAACAGCAAATGATTGGTGGACTGGTTTTGCTTACCACCGGATTAATGCTGATTAACACCTTTGTTGGTTTCCCTAAATGGGCTTCGGGTGCGGATGTAACCAATATCACCTTTAATGTTACTGCTGGTGCGCTTTCTATTTCTAATGCGCCCAATTCCATGGCGTTCCCCACTCACACCTTTGGCTGGTCTGGTCAAAATACTGGCAATCAGGAGATCGATGGTCTGACCATCAACGATTATCGAGGCAATTCCACGGCCTGGACGGTGGCATTAAATTCTAACGGATTGACTGACACGTCAAATGCGGCTATTACTATTTCAGCCAATAAGTTGAATGCTTATGCCGAAGCCGGTATTATCAGCAATGTAGAGAATGGGGCCACTATTCGGACGGCCAAAGGCACAAACGGCACCTTAAATGATAACGGTATCACTCTTCTTAATGGTTCAACTCAGGCCTCTGGTGTATTTCAATACGATAATGGTAAAGTTAATTTAACCTTAGGCGGGACTGAGAGCACTGCTACTTATGCAGGTATTTTAACTTATACATTAACTTAAATAATCGTTTGTTAGATGGGCAATAATAACTTCACGCGAGATGGTGAAGTTTTTAAAATCCTTGCTCACTGATGTTAAAATAAAAGGGTGAAATCTCGGCGGAAAGCAAAATTATCATCAGTATCATCAGCTCGTTTCATTTCGATGAGTAGTTTTTATCGGATGTTGTCTACACGATCAGAATTGGTCTGGTTGGGAATAATTAGTATCATCGTTATCATTAGCCGGTGGTGGGGCCGGAGTTTGTATTTATATAATACTGACTCTGTACTGTATGCTCTGGCTCTGGACAAATATGATGTCAGCATTCAACAACCGCATCCACCGGGCTACGCTTTATATATTTTATTTACCAAGCCGATTTATTGGCTAACGGGGGATGCGAATACGGCTTTAATTATTACCAGCATTATCTTTTCGGTCTTAGCCATTTATGCGGTATTTTATTTGGCCAAGAAAATCGCTGGGGTTAAAATTGCTTGGGTGAGTTTGGGCCTCTTAGTTTTTGCGCCGTTATTTTGGTTCCATGGCCAAGTGGCGATGAATTATGTGATAGAATTATTTTTCTCGGCTTGGGCGGGTTATCATATTTATCAAGCACTAATTAACCCCACCTCTCCTCCCCTTATCAAGGGGAGGTTGGGAGGGGATAATAGAAATCTATTGTGGGCCACAATAATTTTGGCAGTTGGGGGAGGTTTCCGTCCCACCTTAGTTATCTTTATGGCGCCACTTTGGCTCTGGGCAATGGGGCGAGAATTCAGCTGGCGGAAGTTACTTATTAATATAGGAATTGTTGGGGGAGTTACTTTAGCGTGGGTGGCGCCAGCGGCATACCTGAGCGGGGGGTATCTAAAGTTCTGGCGAGCCATTGTCGCGCTATTTTTTACTGAATCCGGCATTTATGATTTCTCTATTTTGGCGCCGAATGGTTGGGATAATTTGGTGCAACATTTCAGATGGATATTGAATCATCTGTCATTAAACTTTGGCCTAGTGGGCGGATTAGTGCTGATATTTTTAATTTCCTGGTTAGTGCCGCATTGGGAAAGGCGCCGGATCGATTGGTTAAAATTCAAATTCTTTACCCTCTGGATCGTTCCGGCGCTACTATTTTATATCTTAGTCATCTTTACTATGCCGGGGTATCTCCTTATCATCTTGCCGGCTCTAACTATTTTAGGCGCGATGGCGCTAGTGGCCTTGGTTGAGCAATTGGCGGCAATTTTCCCGCGAGCCGAGGCGAAGCGTTGGCCTCTAAAATTAATTTTATTGATTATGATAATTAATCTAGCAGTAAATCTATATGTTTATCTGAAGCCGATTAGCTTTGTTGAGATGCAAAGGCCGGTCCAAGGTTCTATTGTGCGCAGTAACAATCTATGGACAACATTGGCGACAACCATCCATCAAGATTTTCCGGCTGAGACGACTATTATCGGGATTGATCGGCCGTTTGTGAGTTGGGGGTTACAACATTTTCAATATTATTTTCCCGAATATCGAGTTTATAGCCAAATCATTGGGGGAATTTACAACCCCGAGCATAAAAATTGGTTTTTGGCTCAGAATAGAAAAATGTCATTCGTTGATAGTTTAGAAATTTTGCCAACGGATACTAAATTAATTGTGTTGCGCACTAATTGGGTCAAACCAGAGCCACCGTTTAGTTCGTTTGTCCTGCCGAATGATTTAGGATTTATAGCGTATTATGATTTAACTAATCCAGATATTCGTAATTTAATGGATACTATGTTGTCATTAGGTCAGAATGAAACCCAATAAAAAACTATCCCATATAGGACAATGGTGGGGTCGATACGATCGCACAACTATTTTTAGTGGATTGATGTTGGTTTTAATCACTTTGCTTTTAATGCGGCCACCGTGGGACCCCGATATGGGTTGGCATATCCGCAATGGCCAAGATATTTTGCGGTTTGGGGTGCCGCAGGGAGATTTGTATTCTTATACGATGTTCGGCTATCCCTGGATTTCGCACGAGTGGCTAACTGATGTAGGTTTTTATTTGGTTTATACGCATTGGGGCCCCATTGCTTTATCGGTCATTTTTGCCTCCATTGTGTTAGCAGCTTATCTGCTGGCGGCAGGGTTAGGTCGGCGGCGACTGGAAATAGTTTTGATGACTGGGCTAATTTCTGCCTTGGTCGCGATGTCGATCGTGGGTATCAGGGCGCAAATGATTACTTTGTTGGGATTGGCCGCGACATTATGGTTGTTGTTTGCGTGGCGCGATTTCCCACCATATCGGGGGCGTTTATGGTGGTTAGTCCCGATGATGCTGGTGTGGGTTAATTTACACGGCGGGTTTGCGATCGGGTTAGTTCTGGTGGGTAGTTTTTGGCTCATCGAGTTAATTAAATATTGGCTAGTCAAATGGCATAAATTAATGGATAAGAAGGTGCTATCGATCCAACAATTTTGGCAATTAGCCGGGGTGGGCTTAAGTATGGCGATGATAACCCTAATTAATCCCTATACTTGGCGGGTGTATGAAGAATTAATTCGCACTATTTTTGACCAGACAGTTAAGCGGACTATCGGGGAGTGGATGCCAGTCACATTGGGTACGCCGCAAAGCACCAATTTAATTATTATTGCTGTTTTGGTGTGCAGTTTATGGCTGATCAATAATCGCAAAGCAGATTTTACTAAATTGATTTTAAGCGTATTGTTTTTGGGCTTGTCTTTAACCAGTTGGCGGAATATTTCGTTGTTTCCCCTTGTGGCCTTACCGCTCCTGGGGGATTTGCTGGATGATTTATCGCCCAAGGGATTTTTAGAGGTTCTGCATTCGGTTTGGATCGGCCTGGGCCTGCTCGCTTTAATTGGTTATTTTGGATTTGAGCGCTATCAGACCATTGTGCCGTTTCAGACCCAGCCCGCCATGTTTCAGCAGATGGGGGCTTACCCCTATGGAGCGGTTGAGTATATTAAAACCAATCAACCGGCTGGCAAATTATTTAATGAATATAATTGGGGTGGATATTTGATTTGGCAATTGCCCGAGCGCCGCGTATTTATGGATGGGCGTATGGCCATCTGGAAAACGGCCGAGCAGAATGCATTTCAGGATTATTTAACCATTGCCGGGGGAGAGGACGCTACACCCGATTTGCTCAAGAAATATGATGTGGGTTTGGTGTTGGTGTATAAAAATCGCTCAGGCAAAAATTATTTTTTACAAAATAACGAGAATTGGCGGATTATTTATAATGATGCCACGGCCTTTTTATTTCAGCGGGTCGATTTAATGGCCACGATCTAACTAAGATAATTTCACTCAATCGGGTCGGGCTGATATAATAATACATATGGGGAAAACAAAAATTCTCAGACATATTGTCTTAATGGCTGTTTGGGCATTTGCGACGATTAGTTTATTGCCGACCACTGCCATTGCTAGGACGGGTGGCGGTATGAGCGTGGCTCCATTGGTGACTCTGGAATATCCGGAGCGGCGCTCTTGGTTTGTCTATGAAGCGGAACCAAAAACGGTCATTAAAGATAAGGTCGAAATCCTGAATCTGGACGACAAAACAGCTACTATTAATGTTGCGGCTTTAGATGGAGGCATCACTAACGATGGCGGTTACACCTTAGTTGGGGGAGTTGAGCAGAACAAAGATGTCGGCACTTGGGTTAAATTAGATAAATCTGTAGTCACTTTGCCCGCCAAAACCAAAACAACGGTTGGTTTTACATTGACCGTGCCGGAGAATGCCGATGTGGGGAGCCACGCCGGCGGGATAGTGGTTTGGGCCGCCAAAGCCCCGGATGCGGCTGGCCAACAAAAAGGTCAATTACAAGTGGTAACTCGGGTCGCCGCTCGTCTTTTTCTAACCGTGCCGGGGGATATGATTTGTAAATTGGATATCAGTAATGTTGGACACTATATTGATCAAGGAGTGCTGTATTTCAAGATGACTTTGCGCAATGATGGCAATATGACACTACTCCCCGAAGCCGATATTAAATTGCGGGGAATTTTTGGCCGCGCCGGTCAGCAAGACAGGTCTCAATTAGGGATGTTACTGCGGGACACTACTATTAATGCCAAATCTCCTTGGCAAAAAAGACCACCTAAGATCGGCAGGTTTGTGACCGATATCCGCTTGCATTATGGCGAAAAAGATTTTAAGAATGAATTTGTCAAAGACGAATACCAAGATGTTAAATATGTGTTTTGGTTGATTCCTTGGATAGAACTGCTCTGGATCTTCGTCACTTTAATGCTGATCTTGTTTATTCGCAAGTTCTGGGTCTGGATTTTGATTCGGCAACGATTGAATACTAAGACCAAACAACACACGGTCAAGAAAGGCGAAACTTTAAGCGGGATTGCTAATTTGTATAACGCGGATGCTAAAAAGATCGCTCGATTTAATTTACTGAAATGGCCTTACGATTTATTAGCCGGTGATATACTGTTAATTCCATCAGGTCAGATGACCAAAGAGGAAAAGGCCTATCAAAAAGCTCACCCCGAACCCCAAGCTCGTCATCTTGGCCTGCTTGCCAGCAGACAGGGGACCATTATGGGACAGCTCCAAAATCTTTTCCGCCATCATCCTCAGATTACCTCCCCGTCATCCTCGGGCTTGCCTGCCCGTCGTAGCTTTAGCGCAGTCGGGACCCGAGGATCCAGGCCTGGATTCCCGATCGAGTCGGGAATGACAAAAGGGGTGTCGGGCATGACAAGTAATGCTCTGGAGCCCGTGATTGTCGAGGCGGGGGATACTTTAAAAACCGTGGCCGAGTTTGCCGGTGTCACTCCCAAAGAAATTATTGCCTTGAACAAATTAAACTGGCCATATAAATTACGCGCCGGACAGGAATTGTTAATTCCGGCTCCTTCGACAACTCGGGACAATATTGTCTCCAGAGCAACTCTATTATCCCCCGAGCGAAGTCGAGGGGCTACATTAGCAACTAAAAAATCATCCAGTACGAGTCGATTATCTGCTAAAAAAACTGTGAAACGCCGCCCACCTAAACGCCCCAAATAACGAGGGAGTAATAGTTCTCGCTTCACTCGAACATTAATATTCTTCGAGCAGAGGCGAGAAGTTAACCTTATTATTGATTGAATGAAAAGATTAACCCCACAACTTAAACGAGCCCGGCCTGGTCGGCCAAAACTGTTTGTTCTGCAAGAACACCAATTATTAGATATTCCCCGACTAAGCCAGCTTCCTGCTGGCGCATCGAGGGGTTACTTTAATGTGTTTCTCGACTGCGCCCGCCTTGGGCGGAGCTACGCTCGAAAAGTAAATTTCTCGAACAAATTATTTACTCACCAAGGTTATCGTTCTCGCTTTTTGACTGGGATGAGCTGGCTGTTGGTTTTTACGACCAGCATATCTTTGATGCGCTGGGATTTCCGGGATTTTAATATCACAATACTAAATCCACCCAAAGCGCAGGCTCAGGCCGCCAGTCCCACCACCTTTTATTTTAAGAGTGATGCCCGAACTGCTAATACCGCCTTTGGGGTGGCTGGCCCTACGGCAGAAAATAGCGGTGATACGGATGAAGTTTCTGGTTCTCCGACCGGAAAAACTACCGCCTACAGTATGGCGCCAATTTACGGTCCGATTAATCCGTCGGATACTTCAGATAGCGTTACGGGTACGCGCTCCAATGCCGCTAATTCTGATAATTTGTGGTTTCGAACATTTATGATGCCGCTGGCCAATGGCACCGCTTTTACTACCAGTACCACCTTTAGTTTCGCCGTGTCGGCTGATGAAAGCAATGCCGGTGCCAATGCCTTTATGCGCAGTTTTGTCTATGTGTATGACTCTAATTCTAATAGCAATGCCGCCACCTTAAGTGTCGCCACCGAAGATAATGGTGAAATTGGAACGGGCGATCAGGGCCTTACTTGGTCGGGCACCCAACCCGCCGCTGACTACACGAGTGACAGCTATGATTATTTGGCAGTTGAGTTATGGGTGTTATTTAAAAACACTAACGGGACACAATATACTGTTACTTTGCGCTGGGGAGGTAATGTCGCTATCGTCGCTGGTACGGGCGCTACTGCTCCAGCCAGTTATCTTACTATTGGCACAATTACGGGGGATATTACTTCTGATCCGATCTATTTCTTGCCGACTACCACTCCGCCTGAGCCGGGCCCTAATGCTTCGCAGACCGGCGATACTTTTGAAACCAGTACTTTAGATGCGCGCAGAATGAGCACAGTTCCGGGTAGCGGAGTCGAGGCCAATATCCACACTACTACCACTACTGGTAGTGGTAGTTACAATTATAGAATGAACACCTTTATTTCGCCGCCTCTGGCGGCCCAAACTATTCCCGCGGGGACTTGGCTCATCCATGTGCATGGTACGACGGATAATGTATCAGTTAATGCCCAATTGCGGGGGATGATTTACACCTGGGATGCCGATGACACGATTGGCGATACCATTATTGCTGTAGCGAATAGCGGAACTTATTGGATATCTGGCGTGACGAATAGCCAATTGGAAATGACCTGGTCGGGGTCGGCCGCCACTATTTCGGCCGGGGAGCGCTTGGTCGCGGAATGGAACTTTGTAACCATTAACCCAGGCGCTAATACAGCTGGAGTGGCGCATCGGTTTGGTGATAATCCATCAACTGTCAGTACTACAATCTACGATAGCGCTATTTTGCCACCGATGAATTATGCTTCCAGCCCGGCGGCTGTATCTTGGCTGGGGGCAACTTATGATTTAGGCAACTATCGGTTTGACCAAGATGGTGATGGTGAAGCTCATGGTGGCAACTGGACTAATGGAGATGGTAATGCTATCGGCGAATATACTGCCGCTGCTTTTAATACAGGGATTATTTTTCGTTTGCGCATCCAGATTCGCAATATCGGGTCAGAATCAGACACCTTACAACCCAAGTTAGAATATCAGATTAATTCACCACCCGGGAGCTGGACCGAGATTGTCTCAGGTTCTGGCACTATACAAATCGTAGCCAATGGCAATTTTGCCGAACCGACTGCTACTACCGCCCAATTAACCGATTTAAAGACCGGCTATGATTTTACAGCTGGGTGGATGGAAGAAAATTCCAGCCCTTCCAGTGATACGACGATGATCAGGTGGAATTATACCGAATATGAGTGGTCGCTTCAAGCCATTGGTGTTAGCGAAACCTATAATATTCGGGTTACTGATAATGGCAGTGCTTTTGGTACTTATACTTACACCCCGCAAATAGCGATAGCGGGTTATACTCCTAAAATGAATAACTGGCGTTGGTATGCGGATGAAGCGACCGATACTTCGGCCGGGGCTTTGACTACCGCTTATGCCGCTGAAAATACCGTGTCTCCGCAAGAAGAAAATGGTAAATCCATCCCCTATAAACTCAGAATTAATCTGACTGAAACCGGCGGGATAGCAGAGAATAATAGCCGGAAGATATTACAATATAGCACAGACCAATCAACTTGGTTTATTGTCGGGAGCACTACGGATACTTTAATAGCATGGCGGTTTTATGATGGCGGCGGCGCTGATAATGCAGTGATCAATACAGTAGTTTTAACTGACTCCAGCGGAGCCAGTAAAGGAATTCTTGATGAAAGTAGCTCCAGTGCCCCTTCAAATTCTGATCATCCGGCTAGCACCACAGTAGAATGGGAATTTTCTATTGAAAATTATGATGCTACCGCTAATACCACTTATTATTTTAATATTAAAGACGAAGTATTGGACGCGAATATCCCATTAGGAGCGTTAAAAACATATCCTCAGGTAACTACCGCTACTGCGTATAATTTAAGTGTTTCTAGTCCTGCCGGTGTATATTTGGGTAGTTTTCAATTGGGCAGTACACCACCTCATGAATATGTTTTTGTGGGGGGCGAAGAGATTACCATTCGCGATAACCGGGGCCAGACATCCGGCAATAGCTCAGGTTGGAGTTTGACTGCCGATGTAACCACAGAATTAAATGTCGGAGGTTACACTATTACCAAAGCCAACACCTATTGGATTAGCAATAGTATTACCGGGCTGTATGCCGCGCCAACGACTGGCATTAGCACTCAATCCGGGTCTTATATGTCCAGCGCCGTGACGGCTGCCAGTGTTTCCGGCAGTGGCAAGAATGGTTTAGGCGGCTTTACACAACTGCCCACTTTGCGTTTATATGGTATGACAGGAGTAGGAAATTATACCGGTGTCATTACTATGACGCTGACCTGATATAATTATCAGGTATGGATGATAAAGAGATTCAGCGGATGGAAAAGGAAGAACAGACCTATTGGTGGCACATCACCCGCCGCGCGATTTTAGAGTCCATTTTAAATCGGTTTAAGGGTTTGTTATGGTGTCATCCCGAGCGGAACGGGAGTGGAGTCGAAGGATCTCCTCCACTAGCCTGTCTGGCCAGGGATTCCTCGACTTCGCCCACCCTGGGCGTGGCTGCGCTCGGAATGACAAAAGAGCAGCTCGGAATGACCAATAAACAAGTTAGGGCAAGGAGTTGTAAGATTTTGGATGTCGGGTGTGGCACGGGCGTGAACTTTGCTTGGCTGAATCAATTTGGCGAAGTAATGGGGGCAGATACCAGCGAATTAGCCATCACAATTGCTAATCGAAAAGGAACAGCAGTATTAGGTAGGGCAGAGGATTTGCCGTTCGAAGATAATACACTCGATTTAGTCACGGCTTTCGATGTGTTGGAACATATCGCTGATGAAAAACGGGTGTTAGGGGAGTGGGGGAGAGTTTTGCGCCCCCGGGGCTTATTATTTGTATCAGTGCCAGCATATCAGTGGTTATTTGGCCCACATGACCGGGCGTTAGAACATTTGCGCCGATATAATGTGCCGCAACTTAAACGGATTTTAAGCGACAATGATTTCAATGTGATATTTGCTTCCCACTTTTTTGCTCTAACTTTTCCTATCTTTTTGTTACAACGGTTTTGGGTGAGAAATATGCCCATTATCAGATCATGGATTCGCCAAAACAACCCCTCCTCTCCTCCCCTTAACAAAGGGGAGGTTGGGTGGGGATGTAATTTACAACGGCTCACTAATGAGCCGTTAACTGATAAGTCCCAATATGTGAATGTACCCAAATGGTTAAATAATTTTTTAATTAGTTTAGGCCGAGTGGAAGCCGGTTGGTTGAAATTCGGCCGATTTCCCTTCGGCAGTAGTATAGTGGTTTTAGCTCGCAAAATTGATCAACCGAGAAATATTTAAAATTAGTTACCAATTTATAAAATTCGCCGTGGTTGGTGTTGGCAACACAGCCATTGATATTGGCTTATTGAATCTTTTCCTGTTCTGGCATTGGCCTGTCATGTGGGCTAACACGATAGCGTTTATTTTTGCCGCTGTTAATGGTTTCTTTTTGAATAAATACTGGACTTTTGGTGACACAACCGGCAAGTGGCAGGTGCAATTACCGTTTTATGTTACTGTGGCGGCAGTGGGACTGGGTTTGTCCAATGCATTGGTCTATGTTTTCAGCTTAATTTTCCATTGGGATGTAAATGTAGTAAAAATCTTATCGATTGGCATTATCGGGTTGTGGAATTTCCTAGCCCCGAAGTTCCTGATTTTTAAAAAATAGCTTTGTCATCCCGGACTTGATCCGGGATCCAGACAAGAAAACAAACAAAACAATTGTTTTCCTGTTTCTGTCTAGATTCCGGATCCTGACTTCGCCTTTGGCGAACCGGTCCGGAATGACGCCTGAGGAGCTGATACAATAAGAACATGGCGATTTATTTATCAGTCATTATTCCGGTTTATAATGAGGAGCAGCGGATCGGCAAGACCTTAACGGCAGTTAAGGATTATTTTAATCAGCAGGGCTATGATTACGAGGTGATTTTAGTGGATGATGGCAGTACCGATGCTGGTCTCGCCGTTGTTCATCAATTTACTGGATTGTGGCCGCAATTAAAGGTGGTCACAAATGCAGACAATCACGGTAAAGGCGCAGTGGTGCGGCAAGGGATGTTATTGGCCCAAGGTCAGTATATTTTGTTTGCGGATGCGGATAATTCCACGCCTATTGAACAAATCGAAAAATTGTTGCCCTATATCGAGCAATATTCAGCAGTAATTGGTTCTCGCCATTGTCCGGGGGCCAAAATTATCATTCCGCAAGCGATGCACCGAGCTTGGTTAAGTCGAATGAGTAACTTATTGATTCGTTGGCTACTACTCCCAGGAATCTATGATACCCAATGTGGGTTTAAGTTGTTCCAAAATGCTCCCGCTAAAGAGATATTTAGTCGGGTGAAAATTAATCGGTTTGGTTTTGATTTTGAGGCCTTAGCGGTGGCGCGCTATTTAGGATACCAGTTCAAGGAAGTGGAGATAGATTGGTATAACGATGGGGCGAGCAAAGTGCGAGCTGGAAGGGACGCTCTTCGCACCCTCCGCGATTTGCTTAAAGTAAAATGGAACCTCCTTCACCGTCGCTATTCCAGAAACTCCAATATCAAATAAAGGCATCTATCAAATAGAGGCATCATAATAGTCCTGTACAAACTATTACGCGGTCGCGCATTTATTTGTATAATAATATAGAAGAATAATAATTATCGGTGGTGATTCGTTCGGGGTAGTGAATGTTATCGGGGTAGCAAATGTTATGGGTAATCGCATAATCAAGCGTCAAATATCAACTTATAAAGTTCGCCAAGCTATGGCAAAATTATTAGCCATAGCACAGAAGGTAACTTTTGTAATGGGAGAATTAGAACATGTAATTGGTTATACCAGTACCTATAAAAAATTTCACCGAATTATGAGGCAGCTGATTGACCAAAATGAATTAACTCAGCAGTCCCAAAACAGATATAAATTGACAGGAAAGGGGGCGATGAAATTATTACCCTTATTTAGGCCCCATCTTGCTAAAGATGGTAGGGCAAGGGTGTTGGTATTTGACATACCCGAGAATAGAAGATTATGCAGGGATCGCTTTCGCCAACATATCAAAATGCTGGGTTTTCGATTGCATCAGAAAAGTGTCTGGGTTAGCAAATATGATTGCGAAAGATGGCTACTGGCCGTAGCGGATTATCACGGAGTTAAAGATTGTGTGTCTTTATATGTGGGCGAACATGTGTGGTAAAATCTGTGTCTGATTATTACGCGATCGCGCAATAATTGGTAATGAATTAATCTAAAAAATTGTAGATTAATTGTTCGGCTTCAGCATAGTTAGTAATCCAATTAATGCGGGGGTCTTTTTTAAACCAAGTCAGTTGCCGCTTGGCATATCTTTGGGTATCTTGGCGCATCCGATCTAGCGCGACATGGAGAGTGATCCTGTGCTGTAAGTAATCCTTAATATGCTTGTAACCATGCGCCGAGAAAGCGGGTTTAGTAAAATCGTAACCTTTGGCCAACAGCTGTTTAGTTTCTTTGACTAACCCGTGTTTATACATTTCAGTAATTTTATCTACAATGCGCTGTTTAATTTCCGGTCGTGGGCGAGTGATACCAATCTGGAGAAAGTCATAATCGAGGGCTGCTTTGTCAAATATTCCCCTCCTGCTCGCCTCGATTCGGCGAAGCGGGCCAGAGGAGGGGTTAGCGGTGCCATGTATCGAATGGTACATGGGGGAGGAGGGAGTATAACCCTGCTGATTATGCAAAATTTCTAACGCTCGAATAATGCGGCGCTTATTTCGCAAATCCACTTTTGTGTCAGGGTCGATTTGCTTTAACTTATACACTAATTCTTCTATCGCAGTTTGTTCTAACTGAGCTCTGAGAGTTAAGTTGGGTGGTACAGTTGGCAATTGATAGCCATCGACAATAGCTTTAATATATAATCCGGTCCCCCCGACGATAAAAGGAACTACTGGCTGATGGCGCTTGAGGTTGTCTTCGGTTATAGCTTTGAGTAAATTATTTACCGTACTTTGGTAATGAGATAAATTAAAATCTTCGTCAGGGCTTAGGACATCAATCATATAATGGGTAATACCTTGTTGCTGATCGCGCGTAGTTTTGGCGGTGGCGATATCCATATCTCGGTAAATCTGGCGAGAATCGGCCGAGATGACTACTCCGTTAAATTTCTTGGCTAAACGCAAAGACAACTCTGTTTTTCCCGAGGAAGTTGGTCCCACAATCACGATGGCTTTAGATATGTTTGTCATAGTAGCAGATTTATCCCCTCCTGCCAGAGGAGGGGTTAGCGGCGCCATGTATCGAATGGTACATGGGGGAGGAGGGAGTATAGATTAAGCACTCCCCACCCATGCACCACGCTGGGTAGCATGGCACCGCTAACCTCCCCTCGGAAAGAGGGGAGGAACTATAAAAACAATGCCGAAGGCAGGTCATCCTTAGGCCTTGATTATTAGTTCTTAGCTACTTTTTCTTAGCGACCTCTTTCTTAACAGGGGCTTTTTTGGCCGGAGCTTTCTTGGCTACGGTTTTGGCGGCCCGTTCGCGGAATTTTTCTACCCGCCCGGCTTTATCGATGAATTTTTGTTTGCCGGTATATAAAGGATGGCAAGCCGAACATACTTCGGTAGAGATGTTTTCGCTCGTCGAGCCCACTTCGCGGACATTACCGCAGGCGCAGGCGACTTTAGCTTTGGGATAATATTTGGGGTGGATGTCTTTTTTCATATGTTAGTGTGTTAGCGGGTCAGCTGGTTAGCGGGTCAGATAACCCCTCCTAACCTCCCCTTCAGAAAGGGGAGGAACTAACCTGCTGAAATTCTAACCTGCTACTTATCTAATATTGCCAGAATAGCATTTTAGAGTACAGGGGTCAAACAGAGGAAAAGGGGAGGGCCGACAATATGTCGGCCCGATAAATCCGGATTAGCCCTGTGTGGAACAAGTGGTCCAAGAGGCATCTAATCGTAAGATGCCTCGGCATTTCTGGTCTCCTCTCTGAAGATATCTAACTTAATCTTCTCGAGGGGGCTTAAGAAATCCGTTCTGGCCGCTCTGTTGCGGTTGCTGTAATCATTGTCGTCCTCGTCAGACAAGGCAACTTTTACCGCTTGGGACCTGTCGGGCATTGTTTGGGGAGGTGCGTCCTCCCTGCCGTTGGGTTTACGTTGTCGTTTACCCATTTGCTGGTCTCCTCCTTCTAAATAGGGTGGGGTGGATAATTAGAGAGTGATAGAAACTCCCTTTCCTACCTAACCCTCATCAAAGATCAATCCTTAACCTACAGTCCGCTCCTCAAGGGGACCGTAATGTAGCTTTATTTTAACCATAGATTCTATTAATAAGCAAGTTTTTAAGAAACTGGACTTTACTAGATATAATAGTCCTGAATTGACATTATTCTTTTTTTGTAGTATAATGATATAATAAGATTAAGGATTAGAAACAGGGTCGAATCTTAGAAAAATAAAGAGTAAAGCCATGGTTTACAATTCGAATCTAAGCATAAGAGAGTCCGCTGTTTATTGGTTTAAGGCCAAGTGGTTCAAAATTACTCTTACCGCCCTTGCAATCGTGGCGGTAGTTTTAGTAGTTCTCTTTAGTCAACAAATCGGCAATTTATTAAAATTCTTCGGCTCTTGGGCCGCTAACGAAACCGGAAGCGCCAGTTTGCAAGGGGCCAACAATACCGCCACTGACTACTTTTTAGCCGATGGCTTTAGCGCTAGTATTTATAATCCCTTGACCGGCAACTGGGAACCCAATGACAATGCGGTCAAAGTGGATGATGCGACGAACAGGTTAATGATTAACTAATTATTCAACTGAATAGCAAAACAAATATCCAAATGCAAACTTTAATTCAAAATATGGCCAAGCTATTTCATCCCAAGAACCGCAAATGGGGAATCGGATTAACCATTCTGATCGCGATTGCTTTGGTGGGGGGAGTAGTTTATTATGGTGGATATTTTAAGGAACTGTTCAACAGAGCCAAAGCCGCCGAGACCAAAACTTGGATTTTTGATAACTCTGCCGATTACACGGCTTCGTCCGGAGTAAGCTTTGGTTCAAACAAAGCTTCAGTCGATTTAGAGTTCTCTTCCATTACATTGCCGCCTCTCTCCCCGAACATTACCGATCTTTGGTACAATGGCTCGAATATTTTGGGTGCGGCTATTGATATAGATAACTGGGTAGCATATTCCATGGATGATGGCGCCTGGGATTTATTGCCAATTAACTTTGGGGGAACTGGCGGAGCCGCTCAGGGCATTCGGATCGAAAAGATCGTTGATGGGGGAGCGTTTAACTATGTCTTTGGTTTAGGGACTACTGCTGAAGCTGGAACTAATCCCGGTAACGCCGCGGTAGTTTACGGCACCATGAGTCCATCGAGTTTGGGGGCTTTAAATTATGTGTCTCTGCCGTTTGCCAGCAAAGTGACGGCCGGTGTCAGTTATAAGGGTAGGTTGTATGCCGGATTAGATCCGAAAACCAATTCTGATCCCAACTTAGTTTCCGTATCAAACGATTTATTGGATCCGATTTTTACTACTATCGGTGTTCCCGGACAGATCACCGTTAATAATTTCTTAGTTGTGGGGGGTAGATTATACGCCACAGTTGCTGACACTGCCGCAGTGAGCGGTAACCCCAGCGTTTGGGTAACCGATAATGGTACAGATTGGACGGAGGCCGC